>CAYSAX010000186.1:0-1510 GCA_964429045.1 uncultured Pseudomonadota bacterium | reverse complement strand
ATGCCATTAAATCTTTGTACGGTTCAAGTATGAGCATCAAACGCTCAAATCCAATAGCTGCTCCAATCGATTGCTGATCCGATTTGCCACCAATTTGAGTAACTAATTGATCATAACGGCCGCCACCGCAAAAGGTATTTTGCGCGCCCAATGCATTGCTGACAAACTCAAAAACGGTTTTATTATAATAATCCAATCCCCGCACTAATCGCGGTTGAACTTGGTATGAGACTGAAAGCAATTCTAAATTCTTTTGCAATGCATCCCATTCTGCTTTGCATTCAGGGCATAAGTTATCGATAATCACTGGCGCATTTTTATATTTTTGTTGGCATGTTTCAACCTTGCAATCAAAGACACGCATAATATTTTTTTCTTTACGTTCCATGCAATCTGAACATAAGCCGTTTTGCTCATCTAAAAACTTTTTGAGTTTCTCACGATATTTAACACGATCTTGTAAACAGCCGAGCGAGTTAATCAATAAAGCATAATCATTAAACTTTAATACTTCATGAAATAAACGATCAAGCATTTTAATCAGCTGTACGTCTTGGTTAACTGATGAAGATCCAATAATCTCCATGCTTACTTGATGAAATTGGCGATAACGACCCTTTTGAGGGCGTTCATAACGAAAGCATGAACCAAATGTAAAAACTTTCCACGGCGTTGTTTGCACATTATTTTCAACAAAAGCACGCACCATTGCAGCGGTCAATTCTGGACGCAGACAAATACTATCTGTTTCATCATGTTTGCCATGTTGTTGAATAATAAACATCTCTTTGTTAACAACGTCCGTATGCAAACCTAAAGTTCGTTTAAAAAGCTCAGTATGCTCTATGATAGGAGTTTCGATTTCGTTAAAGCAGTATACACTCAGATGTTTTTTAATCTTATCCAATAAAAAGGTATACAGAGTCATATCTATAAAATCGTTGGTACCTTTAACACGTAACATAATGAACCTTTTGGTTACAGGACATTGAGGATATGAATGGGCAACCATTCATTTCAATTTAGCTATTTTACAAAGAATAAAACAAAACTATAAACAAAACCAGTATTCATTGACTCATTCGTGCAAAAGTTGATAGAAAGAAGATGACTTCTGAACTTATTACCCAAGGAGAATAGCTATGAACAGACGACTCCTGTTTATGCTTTCTATCATGGCAATGCAAAGCTCTTTTGCATCGTTAGTGACTAATCTGGTTGACTATCAGCATGTCTGTGCATGCCGCGCTCAAAGCCAATCATTCTTTTCAATCCGTCCGGTTTATACCGTTAATTCGCCGGAATATTTAGCACATAATCGAGATTATTATAAAAAATTGGATAATCTTTGTTATCCCGGTACTTTGCAATTAACTGCTCTGGGAGGCAAATCAACTCATAATGATTCGATCGCAAAATTTTTCCTTCCCTTTTGCAGCACCACCTTTCGCGTAACTGAACAACAAGTGGTTGGTACTGATATTTTTAGCGAGCCAGCTTAATATATACA
>CAYSAX010000185.1:0-1512 GCA_964429045.1 uncultured Pseudomonadota bacterium | reverse complement strand
GAAACTGGCTTGTCCATAGTAACAGTAGACAAAGCGCACAATATAATAGACCAGAATAGATTTTTCATTATGAGTCTCCTTTTTTTCAAGAATATCAGTTATGAAACTCATTTGTGAATATCTGCTCACTTCTCAAGAATTAAAGAATGGTTATAATCAAAGTATCTTAAATTGGCCATCATAAATTTGTTAGCAAGGGATTGTATGCGTATTAAAAGTACTTTTTTTACTTTCTTTATTAGTTTAGCCATGCCAACCTTCTTTTTGGGTACGGTACATTCATCCATGAACTTTTGGCCTGGAAATACTCAAGAATGCGGCGTATCTTTAAGTATTGAGGTAGCCCCCGGGGATTATCTCTATAAAGATCATTTGAGTATTTCAATAGATAACCCTGCTATTACTGTTGCAATAGATGCGATTTAAACGCTAGCGTCCAATCATTATGATGCGGAATTTAATGAGACTAAAAAAGCTTTTGCTGAACATGTCGATATTATGCTGGGGTTATCTGCATCTGATTTTAATCAGATACCATCAGCAAATTTGCATGTTTCGTATTATCTCGCTTCCACCGGCAAAATAATTGAGGAAATTGTACCTTTAAATTTCCAAAAAGAGTCGGCTACTAATGATATTACTACCCAAATCGATGTACCTAATTCTGAAACACAAACAGCAGAAGAACAAAAAGCACAAGTTCCTCAAGAAAAGAAAAGTAATTCATGGCTTTCATTAATTACTAATACCATTGAACATTCCGATTCCTGGACATTCCGCATATTATTAATATTTTTGCTGGGTATGCTCATGAGCTTAACCCCGTGCATTTATCCGATGATTCCTATTACCGCAGGTATACTACAAACGCAAGAAAGCCGTTCATTAATTATGAGCTTTTTTTTGGCACTTAGTTATACCTTTGGATTGGCAACAACCTTTGCAATATTAGGACTTTTGGCAGCATTTGCCGGCCAAGCTATGGGACAATTAATGTATCAACCATGGTTTATTAT
Organism: uncultured Pseudomonadota bacterium; assembly: GCA_964429045.1. Taxonomy (GTDB): domain Bacteria; phylum Babelota; class Babeliae; order Babelales; family Vermiphilaceae; genus BTUB01. Next base: position 496 of record CAYSAX010000185.1, on the reverse strand, counting down.
TCCCTTAGTTTTATTATTGATCTATTTAGCATTTTCAATGATGGGCTTTTATGAAATGTATATCCCCCGTTTTATGCAACCGGGCAATCATAAAGTAAAAGGCGGCTCATTTATTTCTGTATTTATATTTGGGGCTATTAGCGGCATCGTTGCATCCCCGTGCTTATCTCCCGGTTTGGTTTGCTTACTTTGTATGGTAACCACCTGGGGCAATGCACTTCTTGGATTTGTTACTCTTTTTGCTTTCGGACTAGGCTTAAGTGTTCCTTTATTAGTTATTGGCACCTTTTCTAACTCACTTTCATTACTTCCCCGCGCAGGCATGTGGATGGTAGAGATTAAAAAGCTGTTTGGCTTATTTATGCTCTTTATGTGTGGATACTTCTTAATGCCACTTTTTGCTGAACCAGTTATGGCATGGATATTAGCCGCTATCGTATTTTCTTGCGGTTTATTATTAGTCTATTTTTCACGCCATACTCATTCAAAAGGATGG
>CAYSAX010000184.1:0-1527 GCA_964429045.1 uncultured Pseudomonadota bacterium | reverse complement strand
TTTGCCGGTGCCCATTAAATGGGCTTGCCCAATAAATTCATCTAAACTTTTGGGTCTAATTTTTGCTGCTAATGGTTGTGCCATTATAACCTCCAGGACTTTATATTGATACCTAAAAGTATAGCAAAAAATAGAGGTTTTGATAAGATTTTTTTTGATATGGAGTTTCTCAATGAGCTGCATTGCGGTATAATTGTCCAGCATACACAACAAGCAAAGGAGATCTCATGAAATTTGTGAACAAAAAAAGTATTTTTTTCCTATGTATCCTCAGTGTTATTGTTACGCAGGCATGGCAGCTAGATCAATACCAGGCGCGAAATATCGCAATTTTTACCGATTATGAAGCAGATGATAGCGTTGCGCTTGCGCTCTTTTTAAAGCATGCAAAAGAGAATGCTCAAAAGCAGAATCTTCTTATCGGATCTCTGTTAAGCAATCAATATCGCAAACAAGCATTAGTGCAGGAATTGGTAAAACTATTTGGCTTTGATCCACGCTGTGTACATGCCGGGACGGGAGGCGTTAAAGAGCCTTTCCAAGAGGAAGGAAGAAATATTTTATCTGCGGATGCTTTTAATCGTTTTACTCAGTTAGATAAGTCATATCTTAATAATTCAGATCCAGTAGTTCATTATGATCCTGCCTTACAACAACAATTTACCACTATGCTTGAAAAAGCAGCGCCTCAATCGGTCGATGTTTTATTACTGACTAATCCTGTCGATTTTGTACGTGCATTCGAGCACAAAAAAGAGCTTTTGCATAAAATTAAATCGATTTATATGATGGGTGGCTGGGGACCAAACCAAAAGATGTCATTTAATTGGAATCTGCATGTTGAAAGTGTCAAAAAAGTATTTGAACTTATGCAGTATGCAAAACAGGAAAGAGCAAATACAAAATTATTTCTGTTTTCAAGCCATTTTTTTGCACGGGAATTTAATGGTTATGTTAATCCAGCAAAATTTCCTGAAGTTATCCATGCGTTTGATCAAAATACTCATCCGATCATTAATCATCTGCGTGCAATGGTCAAAAATTGGGATGATAGTATGACGGTTGTTAAGGATCATCACACTGAACATGAGCGAGAATGGCGTTTGGCTATGGTTGATCGTATTGGTAAAGATAATATTGGTCGCCAATTTACTCCTGCGGATCCGGCAACCGTGATTGGATATTTATATCCTCAAGATTTTATAGTAAAAAGTATGCCAACTAACATTTCTATTGAAAATGAAGGGGTAAAAACCCAAGAAGATCCATCAAGTAATATTTTTGTTGTAGAGGAAGTTGATTTAGAATTCTTCAGGCAAAAATTGGTTGATTTAATGCAAATGATGTAATTAATATCAATGAGTTTTTAACGCGATCCAAGCTTTGCAATATGTGTATTCACATAGTTCACTAGCGACACAAATTTGTGTTTTTTATTATCAAAAATCTTTTGTCTAAAGCGTAAGTAACGCGCAGTTTGAATAGCAAGAAGCTGTATTCGGTGTTCATGCAACGGAATATTGTGTT
>CAYSAX010000183.1:0-1534 GCA_964429045.1 uncultured Pseudomonadota bacterium | reverse complement strand
TAACCATTGCTGTGCTTGAGCTGTTCCTTTTGATATCGCAATATCAGTTTTGGTACGATAATTAGTACCATTTTGGAATGCTTCAGTAATTATTTGATTAACTTCTGTAGTATCAACGCGTGGCGTTACTAACTCGGGTCGAGATTGAAGTAAACGTAGCTCTTCGATGATTTCATTTTGTTCTTCTGGTGTAGCATAAGATATTTTTGCGGGTGTTGATGGTTTTCGAGTCGGAATAACTATTTTTTTTGGAAGAAGGGCTTTTTTATAATCCATACAATTTATGTTGGGCACAATAATGCATGCAAGAATAGTAAATATAATCTTCATTAATACTCCTATTATTATAACTACTGTATCTCTTTATTCAGCAGTCTAATCAGTGTTTGCAAAGAAGGATAGTTTTGAAGAAATATATTACAAGAATCAATGGCTAATAATCTACGTTCGCATTTATAATTAAGCATCACTGATGCCAAAACCCAATGTTGATTATCGAGTAATGCAGGAAAATGAATAATATCAAATGGACGTCTTAACTTACTCAATTGTAAATACAGTTCACCAGAATTCGATAATGGTTTGTATTTCGTGTTAAATAAAGGTGAATATTTGTCTGCATTTAATGTTGCTGGATAGGGTGGATTACCGTTATCAATAATATCTAATGTGTTTTTAGATAAGTAAATAGGTAATAATTTATCATATAATTGAGGGAACTCAGTATTGCCTGCTCGCGCCAACTGATTTCCATGAGTACCGTCTTTAATATCAAATAAAGGATCGTCTTTTTGAATTCTGTGATTAATTTGCAACGCAACCCATTCATACGTGATCATGTTAGAAAATGATGATCGTAAACTGAGGCCCATGGGAATGCCACGATGAACTTTTTGCATAGCATGTTCTAATGCTAATGCATGGAATACTGCTCGCTGCCCACAACTATGATCATCAGGACTTGTTTGTTCGAGCAATGCGCGGTAATACGTTACCTGACCTTTAAATTCAGAAGGAACAGAATTATATAAATAGCGGCGACTATGGATTAGATGATAGCTTTTTGGGATAGGCGGAGTTTCACAACAGAAAAGAAAACCGCTCGATAATATAGTGACAAAAGTAATTATTTTATTAATCGGGCACATAAATAAGTAACGCTAAAGAACCTGGAAAAATCTCTATTACTATACATTAAATATTGGTTATTAGAAATTAATAGTGATGAAGTTTTTTCTCATGGGCTTTAAGGATTTCATGTGCTTTTCGTGCATTAGCCAGTGCAGGATGATTGTAAAGAAATGGTAACGCAATTTGATTTTTTCCGTCTGGTAAATTGAGTTGAGCGCCTGCTTGTAATAAGAGTTCAACAATCTTAGAACTATTTGGAGTATTGCCTTGCAGTGCACAAATCAAAGGCCTAGCGGGAATCGGCAATCTCTCTTTGTGCGGATGATGGGGATTTGGACCTGCTCCTGCTTTCAATAATAGTTGAGTAGCTTCAATATACCCAAACTCTGATGCATGTCCTAAA
>CAYSAX010000182.1:0-1568 GCA_964429045.1 uncultured Pseudomonadota bacterium | reverse complement strand
TTAGCAAAACTCTTAAATCTAAACACTCTTCTTTTAGGCGCTGCCAGCGCAGCTCATCAAGTAGAAAGCGGTAACATTGACACTCAATGGAACTTGTTTGAAGCACAAGAACAAGATGCAAATGGTAATTGGATCGCTCCGGTAGTAAATGGCCAACCAGTTAAACTTGATGGTAATGTAGTCTGTCCGGTAGGACTTGGATGCGATGCACAAAATCATGAAGATGAAGACATCGCACTCATGAAAGAATTTGGCTTAAACAGCTATCGTCTATCAATTGCTTGGGAAAAGATCTATCCGCAACCGGGTGTTATTAACCAAGAAGAAGTAGCACGTTACAAGCGATTCTTTAAAAAGTTAGTTGATAATAATATTCGTCCCGTAGTGACTTTGTATCACTATGCCGAGCCACAATGGTTCTATGAACTCGGCGGATTTGAAAAAGTAGAAAATATTAAACACTTTGTCGATTTCTGTACAACCGTATACAAAGAATTCCACAATGAAGTGTATTTATGGTTCACTTTTAACGCACCTGAAGGTATTGCCTTACAAGGTTGGTTAACCGGTACTAAGCCACCTGCTAAAAAAGATATGAAGCTTGCCGTACACGTACTTCATAATATTATGGAAGCACACGTTGCGGTATATCGCGCAATCAAAGCATTACCTGAAATCGGTAGCAAATCACAAGTTGGTATCTTAAAAAATATTTTACAACTTGATCCATGGAACGTATTAAATCCACTTGATCACTTAGCGTGTATGTTTGGTAATCGTTTGCAAAACGAATCTGTGTATAACTTCTTAACAACCGGCGATTATAATGTTTCAATCCCTGGAAAAGTAAGTTACAGCGCAACTAATGATTACATAAAAAATGGCGGCAAATGCCTGGATTTTATCGGGCTTAACTATTACAGCCACAACTATATGAAAAACTTCAAAACAATTGCACAGCCAAATCATGAGATTGAACCTGCAACTCGTAATGAACGATATACGGTATATGGTGAAGGCTTGTATCGCGCAATAGTTGAACTTTCAACGCGCATTGCAAAACCCTTACAGGTGCCCATTTACATCACCGAAAACGGCGTTCCTACCACAAACGATGAAGAAGGTAATGCATTAAGAACATTGCACAATCAACGTTATTTATATGCAATGGCACGCGCTATTCAAGAAGGCCATGATGTTCGCGGGTATATCCACTGGGCATTAATGGATAACTATGAATGGGGTTCATACCGTAAGTTTTATGGTTTACACCATGTTGATCGCTCAACATCAGAATTAAAACGTACCATTAAAGATGGTGCAAAATATTATCAAAGTGTTGCTAAGGGCTCAGCGATATAAATTAATTAAGATTTATGAGAAGGCACGTCAGTTTGGCGTACCTTTTTTATTTGTTCTAACAATTCTCTTTTTTGTTGCATAACATGCGCTAAAAAATATGGAGTTACTCCTGCAGGAGACTTTATAGTACATGTTTGTTCCGGCAAAAGATGATACGATTTGTCCCGTTCTTTTAATAAACGTAACGTTTCTTCGGGCTTTAAATG
>CAYSAX010000181.1:0-1619 GCA_964429045.1 uncultured Pseudomonadota bacterium | reverse complement strand
TTGTTCAGTTTTTGAGTGAAGTTCGCACAGAACTTGGCAAAGTGATATGGCCTAAATATGATGACTGGATTGGTTCTACCATTATAGTCTTAGTATTGGTCGTTCTTTTTGCTCTATATTTAGGGTTAATTGATTTTGGATTATCAAAGCTAGCAGGCTTTATTTTCAAAAGTTATGGCTCAATTTAGGGGTCGGGATAAATTCGGATGAAACGTTGGTATGTCGTTCAAGTATATGCTGGCTTTGAAGAGGCGGTAAAAACCGACTTGGCAAAGCGAATTCATGATGACGGGTTAGAGGATCAGTTTGGGGAAGTTCTAATTCCCTCTGCGCGCCTCAAGCAGATGTTTGAAGTTAGCGAAGATTCAAAGGATGCCCAACTGTTTCCCGGTTATGTTTTAATAGAAATGGAAGCGGGTCCTCGAACAATTCGTCTTGTTACATCATCTCTTCGTGTCATTAAATTCTTAGGCGGAAAAGAGCCGGTAGCGATCTCACAAAAAGAGATCGATAGAATTATTGGACAAATGAAGGGTGAAGTAGCGGTTGCAACTAAAAAGAGTGAATTTACCGTCGGTTCTGAAATCGATATTACAGACGGTCCATTCGCTGGCTTTGTTGGCATCATCGAAAAAATTGATGACGAAAATGAGCGAGTCACAGTGATGGTAAGCATCTTTGGCAGAATGACTCCCGTCGAATTAGGTTTTAATCAAATAAAATAGAACGGTTCAAGGTAGGTTTTTTACAATGGCAAAAGCGGTAAAAGCAAAAATTAAATTGCAAATTCCTGGTGGTGCCGCAACCCCAGCACCTCCAGTAGGTAACAATCTTGGTCAACACCAAGTTAACCTTATGGAGTTTTGCAAGCAGTTTAATGCGGCAACATCAACAAAAAAAGGTGAAACAGTCCCGGTTATCATAACGGTATATGTTGATAAAACATTTACGTTTGAACTTAAAACACCGCCGGCAAGTGAGCTTATCAGAAAAAAAATAAACATTTCTAAAGGTTCTTCACGACCTAATACTGACAAAGTAGGCAAAATAACTATGGATCAAATCGAAGAGATTGCGAAAATCAAACTCCCCGATTTAAATGCTAATAGTTTAGAACAGGCAAAGAAAATCATTGCTGGTTCAGCTCGCAGTATGGGCGTTGTGGTTTTAGACAAATAGTTGGGTGAATCGTTATGATTAATCATGGAAAAAAATCATTTACTGTCACGTCCGGCATGAGGATCGCACAGATCATTCTAGCGCCTGTAGTTCAAGCAGAGTTTGCACGCGAAGAGGTCTTGTCAGCGACAGCGCGCGGAGAGGGCGGTTTTGGCCATACGGGTAGGAACTCAGATAGGTGGAATTGTGGCAATATCCAAATATTTAAATGAACGTCTGGTCGTTTTCCTCGATGTCGATGAGCGCAACCGCGCCATTCAAGAGATGGTGGGGGTGCTTGATCAAGCTGGAAAATTACGCGATCCCTCTGCTTTTCACCGCGCTATTTTAGAAAGGGAAAAAATCGTCTCCACAGGGATCGGGATGGGTGTCGCTATCCCGCACGCTAAGCTCGATGGTTACACCGATTTCTTCATCGCAATCGGTATCCAAGAGAGAAA
>CAYSAX010000180.1:0-1635 GCA_964429045.1 uncultured Pseudomonadota bacterium | reverse complement strand
GGTGCAGGCTATGCAACCGGCTTATAATGCTAATGCACATATTTATGTAGTAAGTGTACTCAACGCGTTCTCTTGGAACAATATTTTAATGTCTACCGAGTCATGCCCACCTTTAGACGTCATATGGGTCGTATCACAGATGTAGTTATTCCTAAAGTACAACCACCATCATAAGCAACGTTTCTTTATGCAAATCCCAAGTAAAGATGTGGTAGACCGATGTTCATTGCTTTTTTGAAAGTCGATTTTGATTACGCAACAAAAATAATGGCATTTTTGGAACAATTGTGTGTGTGTGTCGAAGTTATTATGATTGCATTTGCTCATTCATGCGGCGTGCGGTGTTTATCCTATTATCAAACCCAACTTTATTATTGAAATATTTAAACGATCGTTGTCTATCTTTTTTAGTAAATACATGTACCTCAATCGAGGCGCTCTGAATATTCACATCACGTTGAAGGAACGATTATTATAATCACACAGTCAGTCGGATAAGTCCTGTATCCCCAAACATGAACAAAAGCGTACATGTTATGAAACTGGCACATCAACCGAAAACAAATGAAACACCTCCGTGAGTCAATGGTGGTGATAATTAATGGTGATGATTGATGATGATAATTGATGGTGATGATTGATGCATCAAGTAGTGAACAAAGTAATATACCTATCTGCAGCAACAGCAAAGAAAAAAAACAAATGATTGTAAACTCGAATGGTACCAACTACGATGGTTTGCAGTAATGTTAATGTGCGAACAAAGCGACTGTTTCATTAAGCGGTAGTATTAACATATCGCATCAAATGAGATCCCGAAGTTATGACGCACATAGCACAAATAATACTCATTTGGTACAGTTAAACAGTTGGAAGTTACGCAAAAAGAAGTTCATAAAAATATTAATTTGCTTTACCACTGGTATGAAGTTAATTCGGAAGATACGGGTACATATGTGCTTCTATGTTATGTATACAATTTCACACAAATTCTCTTTTTGCATAGCTTAATAATCCAGAATTAAGATATGGAACACGGTGGCAATTAAGTGCGAAATGTAAAACAAGCTGCAACGCACCACATGTATTTGTTTTTTTTTTGGAATTAACCAATCACACACCTATGGTGCTTTCGTTATTTGTGCATGTAATATTCCGAATGTCGAGGCCGAAAAATCACAAGCAAGCCGGAAATCAAGCGCAAACGTCTAGCCGAGATTAAATATTTGTGTTCGTTCTCAATAATGAACTTCTAGTTCATTTGGGTGTAAAACAAGCTGCAACCAATCGCAAAAGATGTGCCGTCATGATATTCATTATTTGTGCATATAATATTTAAGAATAAGGCATGACTCATGTATGTTGCGTAGCAACTGGATCGGCGATCCTTCAATCGTATTTTATGAGTTATGAAATAAAAGTCAGCGAAACAAAAATAGGTTGCTACGCTGACAACAGCCAGAGGTGTTCCATTCTTTTTGGAACTAACCGCTACATTATGCCTGTTAATCTGTAACGCTTGATACTGATACAGCCAAAACTATGCAGCCGACTTATAATGCGTTGGTATGTGTCGGTAATGCAAAAGTCGGTTTGCTACGCTGACAAAAGCACCAGAGGTAACCGCTAGCATGC
>CAYSAX010000179.1:0-1677 GCA_964429045.1 uncultured Pseudomonadota bacterium | reverse complement strand
ATCGCAAGCACAATATTTCTATCTGTCAATTTTAAATTTGATTTATTGTCTATTTCTGGTATTCTAGTAATAAGGTTATAAAAGAGCTTTAAATGGCTCACAAATGGAGGTTTCTATGAATAGAACCAATAGAATTATATCTATCGCAATACTGGCCCTTGGCTTAGGCTTTATGCCTCAAGCGCAGGGTATCGGCTATTTTAAAGCAGCCTATAATAGCGCTTGCTCATGGGGCAAAAAAGCGGCTAATTCGGCATTAGTAGTAAAAAGCCAGGCTATGGCTCGTATGACTGCTATTGTAAATCATATCATTCCGCAAACACCTAAAAATTCAGGAAATTCTGAAGTAAGCATTAATCGTATTAATACTATTGTAAATCATATTCAACCAGAGCCCCAAACAACTTTAACCATCAAACAAGATAATAATGCTCTTAAACGCGCACAGATAATGGTAAATCACTTAGCACCGGTAACCGAACAGCCAATCATTTGTGTAAATAATTGCGACAGTAAACCACAAAAACCAGCGCTAAAAGAACGCTTTAATGAAATGTATCAATGGTATTATCAAACAATTGATCCTAATACTCTTGCTCAATTCGAAATTGCTAGCGAAGAAATATTAGATTCAAATGATGCACTTATTGCTACCATTAAATTTTATAGAAAAAGCCTTTACCATAAAGATCCTTTATTTGTACAATTATTTGACAAAAATGGTGAATTAGTCGGTTTTTGTATCTCATGCATAAATGCATTTTCAAAAGTTGGATATATTGCCGATTTGCACGTTTCTCAAAATGAGCGTAGAAATGGCTATGGCAAAATTTTACTTGCATATACCACTAAAAAACTTTACGAATTTGGTTGCCCAAGTATTCAGGGTACGGCTAGTTCTCATGATTTAAAAGCCGGCGAAAATCAGGACCACATGCAAACCAAGCTTGAAGGATTCTATGGTCAATTTGGTGCCGAATCTCGCGATGGCAGTAAAGTAAACCTTGGAGTTACGATACAATAACGTATATTCCGATCTATTCCTGATTTGATTCAAATTATAAAAACCAGTATTCTTTGAGGTGAAATACTCAATAAATACTGGTTTTTTTATGTGGTTCGACCCAGCTTACGCCCATTAGGGCTTTGGCGGGCAGGCGCGCTCGCATGAGCGATAAAAGGATGGATCTTATGAACTATCAACAAGTTCGTCAAAAGTTTTTTGATTTCTTTATCAAACGCGGTCATCATCAAGTGGCCAGCTCCGGTTTGATCCCCGCCCAAGACCCAACCATCCTCTTTGCCAATGCCGGTATGAACCAATTCAAAGATCTTTTTTTAGGCAAAGAAAAACGTAGCTATGTACGCGCAGTATCCATACAAAAATGTGTGAGAGCTGGTGGTAAACATAACGATTTAGAAAACGTTGGCTTCACTAAACGTCATCTGACCTTCTTTGAGATGATGGGCAACTTCTCGTTTGGCGATTACTTTAAAAAAGATGCCATTCATTTTGCCTGGGATTTTTTAACCAAAGAGATGAACCTTCCTATAGAAAAATTACATGTGACAGTCTATAAAACAGATGACCAAGCCTATGACATTTGGCATAAAGAGATCGGCATACCGGCTGATCGTATGCATCGCTTAGGTGAAAAAGAAAACTTCTGGCAAATG
>CAYSAX010000178.1:0-1703 GCA_964429045.1 uncultured Pseudomonadota bacterium | reverse complement strand
TATGGTGATATGGTTGTTCCCTGGAGTGAAGATAAAATCTCGATTATTGATTATGTGAGCAGAATTCCTGCTGGTGAAAAAGTGCATGTGGTTGTTTATCGCAAAGGTGAGCGCAAAGAGTTTAGTATGAACTTTGATGTGAGTGAATTACCACCGATACGAAAAGTATATCCGGGCTATGAAGATATTGATTATGAAGTTGGTGCTGGTATGGTGGTGATGCAATTAACTATCAATCATATTCAAGGTATGGAAAAAGCAGTTCCGGGAATTGTTAAATTTGCTGAGATGAGACATCAAAATGAACCGGTGTTACTCATTACCCATATCTTTGCGGATTCGCAACTTTATCGCACCCGTACACTAACTCCCGGATCTACTCTTAATGAGATCAATGGTATCAAGGTGACCACCTTGGCAGAGTTCCGTGAGGCAACTAAACAATGTAAGAATCAAAAATTCCTAACTATTAAAGCTTCAGATAATATGATGCGAGTTTCTGATAATTTATTGGTAGTGTTACCGATAGATAAACTTTTAGAAGAAGAGATGTATTTATCGCGCGATTATCATTATCCGATTTCAGCGACCATGAAAGAGTTGATGGAAGAAAGAATGCAACCGAAAAATTCTGCAATAAAAATGCCAATTACTCTTTCTTAATACCAAATAAATATTATATTTTGGGCCTGCCATAATTATTGTGGCAGGTCTTTTTGTTTTTTTACCCGCTCGCTTTATAGTACACTCAAGAAAAAAGTGTGAGTAAAGGAATCAATGCCATGGATAAAAGAAATCCGATTTTTATTGTATCAGGTGATGATTGGACGCAATTGGAAGCAGGAGTTCAAGATGCAGTGGTGCAAGTTTGCGCAGATTCTGTTGCATTTAATTGGCAACAGCCGTATATAGCCGGTGTTCCTTCTGAAAGTCGCGGATCCGGTTTTTTTATTGATGGGCAGGGATATTTAATTACAGCTGCACATGTTGTTATATCGGCGCGGGTGATATGGATTAAGATGCGCGGCATTGGAAAACCTCTGTTTGCAGAAGTTGTTGGCATATGTCCTGATCGGGATGTGGCATTACTTAAATTGCGCGACGATTCATTAGAATTCTTAAAAAATATCAAACGGGGTGTTCCTTATCTTATTTTAGGAAACTCTGATGCCATTGCGCATACGGATAAAATATTAGTATTGGGTTATCCGCTCGGGCAAAATAATATTAAAAGTTCTACCGGTGTTATTAGTGGCCGTGAATCGGGTGGTGGTAGAACATTTTTCCAAATTACTGCCCCAGTTAATCCCGGCAGTTCAGGCGGCCCTATCTTTGATATTAAGGGCGGAGTAATTGGTATGACCATTGCAATGATCAGTTCCGCTCAAAATATTGGGTATGCGGTACCGATTAATGATATTGCCGTTGTTTTAGCAGATCTTTATAAATATAAAATTGTACGAACCGGACTTTTAGGTGCTCGTTTTAATACCTGCGATGATATACAAGCAATTTATTTAAAAAATCCATTACCGGCAGGATTGTATATTAATACCGTAGTGAAAGACACGCCTTTTGATAAGGCAGGAGTGCGTGCCGGAGATATGCTCTATGCATTTAACGGTTTTAGGATTGATGGTTCAGGACATACGCAAGTTCCATGGACCGCTGATCGCGTATCTATTCATGATCTGGTTTCACGA
>CAYSAX010000177.1:0-1718 GCA_964429045.1 uncultured Pseudomonadota bacterium | reverse complement strand
AATGGGCGCATTAACTATAGGATTTGCATTTGGAAGTTATGTTATTACTCTTTTCAATCTCAACACAATTCCATTCACCCCAACAGCAGAGTTCATTTTATCTTTCTGCATAGGTTATCTTATAGTCAAAATGCCTATCACTATGTACCAAACTGCATGCAATAAAGCGTAATACCAAAATTAAAGGGGTTCTTCAGAACCCCTCTTTATTATTATCAAAATATCATGAATAATAATCACCTTTTATCCCCTGAAGAATTAAACCGCTTAGTAGATTTCTTTGAACTTTTGTACAAAATAGACCAACAAAATAATCATAGCAAAGATGATACACCCTTTCTTCTGAACAAAGCAAACAGAGTAATTTAATAAGTGAGCATTCTCAAAACAAATAATCTATTTCATTTCCTCATTCTATTACTTCCCAAAATGCCCTAAAATAATACTTATCAAGGTATTTAACGAAAACGTAATAATGAGGTAATCGTGACATCTTCAAATGATCAAACTCATGGCTCTTCAAAAAGCTGACGCGCACTACGTTTAAAACGCAAATATCATTTTAGAACTCGTGAAAAATGCCTCACAGACGTTCAAAAAGCAAAATTTGGAACAGAAACGAAAGTTGATCAATCTGCTAGTATCGAACTGCACTTATAAAGACGGGATTTTCGATATAGAGCTGAAACCGGTGTTTGAGGATATACTGAAAATTTCGAAAACGAGAAATTGGTGTGCCCGATAGGATTCGAACCTATGACCTACGGATTAGAAATCCGTTGCTCTATCCAGCTGAGCTACGGGCACATAGAGAAAAGATGGTATTTATTATACGCATCTCTGTAATTATCTCAATATTTAGATAATAAGGGTGCTATAGAGTAATAAATAGTCCAAAACTGCCTGCTCTAAACCCAAAAGTTCAATGTCTCCCTATGTCGCCGGCCACCCCAATAGACCCGCAAAGTTTCTATTTGTAACAATTGGATGCTGCTCAAAGAACCCAAAAATGCTATTATAGCGCCTTTTTTTGCTAATTTACGCCCTTTTGATAGACTAAGGATAAATGGAAATTATATCTGGAAAATAACTTAGGAGGTTATCATGTCTAGAAAACTAGTAATACATTGCTTATCTTTACTACTTTTAACCAGTTGCATGCCTCAAATAGGCGCAATGATCATGGATGGTACCGATCAACAAGCGATGCAATCATGCACTACCTGCTTTGAGATTAAAAGCAAAGATCAATCCGTAACTTTAACCTGCGGCCACAGCGCATGCAAGGAATGCTTACAAAGACAAATTGATGTAATATTAAAAGATCAATCCACTAAAAATCTTCGTTGCTTCACGTGCTGGACTCATCACCTTACTCAAGACGAGATCGAAAAAATTGCAACACCCGAACAACAAGAGAAATTAGGAACCATTCAATTGAAAGAATGGTTAGAAAAACAGTCACTGGTAAAGCATTGCCCAACCCCTGATTGTAGCTATGCATTTATTAATGAAAGTAAATGCCAATCAACCATCGATTGCCCACAATGCAAAAAAGAATATTGTTCTCAATGTCTCATTAAGCATCCTGAATACCTTTCTTGTCAAGCTGCTCAAGAGCGCTATGCAAGTGTTGAAGATAAAGCTACTCAATCATGGAAAAATACACATAGTAAGCCATGCCCACAATGCAAAGCTTCTATTGAAAAAAACTATGG
>CAYSAX010000176.1:0-1729 GCA_964429045.1 uncultured Pseudomonadota bacterium | reverse complement strand
TAAAATTTAAGACAACAGTAGCATGTAATAATTCTGGTATATTTTTCTTTGCAGTCGGCATGTGACGTGCAAGTGCATCTACTAACTGCCGATACTTTAAATGTTTAAAGTTTTCCAGCGCCCACATCAGATCACTTGTTTCTTGCATTCCTTCGGGTGAAATTTGTGAAAAATCAAATGTATGCAGTAATGAGTTTTGATACTGCTCTTTGATAACTGGCGATCCCAATGCAATTTCCAGGGGCACATGGAAAGCTTTACCCTCTGTTGTCAGACTAATGGTTTCGACTCCCAGATATCTTGGCCCCGGTACTTCTTTTTTTGGTTTAAGTAATGTAGATGCAAGTGCGGCTCCAGCCATTAAAGATAATGTTTTGGTAGGAAATGATGGAGTCATCCAATTTTGTGTTGGGTAATCCGTTTGTTCCTGTTGGGTAAGGGTATATACTGATTCTGGAAATCCAGAAATTTTATTTTCCGTCAAAAGATAGTATTGATGGAATATACTTTCGAGCAATTTTCGTTCTTTTACTTTTTGCACAATTTTTTCAGATGCTTTTTTAGAAATATCTTTTGCTGTTGATGCGAGCTCTTTTGCAATATTGCGACTTGCCAAGGTAATCAGTGAAGGAATATCTAAATAATTAGCGACCGCAAGGAATTCATAGGAATCAGTTATTCTTGTTTCTTGTTCAACTGCATCAAGTAATGCTTTATTTGCTAAATTTTGATGCTTATGAAGGGCTTTTAATAGATCCACTATCTCTTTAAGTGTTGAGCTAGAAATGATATTAAGAGGAATTTTGCGATCTGCACCAACATCCTCAATCATTTCTTTTAATGTTTTTGATTGTTCAGCAATATTTTGCGGCAGTTCAAATTCTTTACCGTCTTGGTTAACCAGGATAACTTGTCCGGCAGGAATTGGTTCTTCTAATGCTTTAGTTGTTTGGCGATACAGAGCCCCAAAATCCATTGAATGGAGAAAATTAAATACCAATAATGTAATTATTATTACTATTTTTTTAGTCATATAAATCTGCATCCTTAAATGATTTTTTAATTTCAGATTTATTATTTGTTGAAAGTTTATTTTTTCTTAAATCGAGAACTTTTAGTCTTGGCAATTGTTCTATTATGCTGGGTTCAAAAAAATCCAAATCATTATCATACAGCTCTAAATACGATAAATTTTTCAATTCAGTAATTTCTAGGGGAACTGCAGTTATCTGATTGTAGTTAAGATGAAGACGCTTTAGCTTCGATAACTGTCCAATTGCTGGGGGAATAACTGAAATTTTATTAGCTGATAATCCGAGTTCTTCTAGATCTTTTAATAAGAAAAAGGACGCTGGAAGTGTGCTGATTTCATTTCCTCTTAAGTGAATAAGTTCTAATAAAGTACATTCACTAATTGAGTCCGGAACTTCTTTTATTTTATTGTATGGTAATCGTAATTTTTGTAATTTACTCAGCGAACAAAGGTTTTTTGGTATTTCTGTAATGTTATTTTCTGCAGCGTTTAAAGAGACTAAATTGCTAAAAATTAATAGCTCAGAAATGGAGTTTAAGCGATTCTTATTTAAACTTATTCGATGTACCGCTTCTCTGTCAGGCAAATTTTCTATTCCATCCAGACTGGTTAACTGTAAGTTCTCTAAATCGTAACCAATAGACTTCTCTCCTTGTGAGAGACGGACTTCCATCGGATTATGTTGTTTTTTAATGT
>CAYSAX010000175.1:0-1763 GCA_964429045.1 uncultured Pseudomonadota bacterium | reverse complement strand
TTTTCCGTCTGGTAAATTGAGTTGAGCGCCTGCTTGTAATAAGAGTTCAACAATTTTAGGGCTATTTCGAGTATTGCCTTGCAGTGCACAAATTAAGGGACTAGCGGGAATCGGCAATCTTTCTTTATCCGGATGATGGGGATTTGGATCTGCTCCTGCTTGCAATAATAGTTGAGTCGCTTTAATATACCCAAACTCTGCTGCATGTCCTAAAAGGGTATAATGAGTTTTATGATAAAGGGTTGGGTCATGAGGATCTTTATTTTGAAATTCAATATTGGCGCCAAGATATATTAGTAATCTGATCATGCTGGGGTTATTTGATCGCACTGAATTGAATAGTACCAGATTAAAATAATTTTCATCGGTGACGATGGGTAATGATTTGCATGAAAGAATTATGGAGAGTGTTTGTTGGTCAGTCTTTTCAAGTGCGGATTTAAAAGCTTCAATTGAAAGTTTACTTTTAGACAGAAAGTTTAAAAGTTCTTCCTGAGCAGAGAAAAGTTTTACGATCGATATTAGTTCTGGGTTGTTCTGCAACAAGTAAGTATTTGTTAGGGTCATTATTTCAGTGGGAAGAAGATTAAAATAAAATAAAGAACGCTGCATAGCGAAATGAGTGTTCACCAGAAATAATATGCTGATAATTATTACTTTGCCACGCTGATGCAACATGTTTTTTTTTAAAGATTATTATAATCCGAATAATCTTACTAAATAATCTTTAAAAATATAGAAAAAGATCACGGTGAATAATATGCCATCAAAGCGATCTAAAAAACCGCCATGACCGGGCAATAATGATCCGGAATCTTTGATTCCCGCTCTTCGCTTAAGCCACGATTCAAATAGATCGCCGATTAATGAAAGAAGGCAGACCATTAAAGAGAAGATTGCAACAAATGGCCATGATTTTGTTTTATTAAGTTCCCATAACACCAGAACTAAACCAATACCGGCAAAGATCCAGCCGCCAACAACACCTTCCCACGTTTTTCCGGGACTGATTGAAGGGGCTAATTTATGAAACCCGAGTGTGCTGCCGATTAAATAGGAACCGGTATCAAAACTGAATACGATGATAAACAGAATAAATAATAGCGAATGATAGGTTGGATTCTGGTTCATTATTATTAAAAAAGTGAATGGTAGAATCGGATAAAAGGGCATGATCAGCCAAAAAGAGAGCCGCTCAATATTAAAAAAGTTTTTCCATTCAAAAAGAATAATTAAACATAAAATAAGTCCCAAAACCATTGAGAAATAGATGGGCGGGAAATAAGCAAAACAGGTCCAAAATAATAATCCTAAAACAAGTCCCGTAAATAATCGTTTTGCGAATGTTGTAAGACCTTGTTTGCTAAACAGCGTTACCATGTACAGTCACCCTCATTAAAGGCATTGGGAATATAGGTAAGTTCTATCTTTTTATTTATTCCTTGCAAAAGAGCAACGTCAAAGCGATATGAAAAAGTGTGATGATAGTTACTGCGCGCAAGATAATCTTTTGCAGTAGCAATGATTTTCTTTTGCTTACTTGAAGTAATGACATCACCAAGATCAAAATAGCTTTGGGTACGCATCTTTACTTCTACAAATACCAATAATGAACCTTTGGTTGCAATAAGATCAATTTCTCCGCCTTTTTTACGGTAGTTATATTCAAGAATCGTAAAACCCTCTTGTTCAAGTCGGGCGGCAACTGCTTCTTCGGCTTCTTTTCCTAAGTTCGAGCGATGATGCATATATCCTTAACAAGA
>CAYSAX010000174.1:0-1771 GCA_964429045.1 uncultured Pseudomonadota bacterium | reverse complement strand
GAGCAACATTTTTGCGCCCAAATGTTTTTGAGTAATCTGTTCATCTAAGGTAATCATCCCTTTTTTCATAATCTCTGCAGCCGTTCCTTGCGCTACGGTATTGATTGCAACGCGACGCGCTTCTTCATAAAGAGGGCGATTCTTTTCGTAAATACCCGGCACATAGCGGCGGCGTCCCCACAAGGTGGTTACATAGCCATTATGTTTAGTGTCCACAATGACTTTTTCCATCCATTCAGATACTTTTGGATACTGAGCAAAATATTTATCGATATAAAGCTTTGCATCTTTAAAGGGAATATTTAAATCTTGCGATAGTCCAAAGGGAGTCATGCCATAGAGCACGCTAAAGTTAATGCGTTTGCCGATATTACGCTGCTCTGGCGTTACTTTATCAAGCGGCTCATCAAAGAGCGCTGCTGCAGTTTCTGTGTGAATATCACGGTTATTTAAAAACGCATTAATTAAATTCGGATCTTGAGAAAGGTATGCAAGCACGCGTAACTCAATTTGAGAATAATCAGCAGATAAGAAAACATGACCTTTTTTAGGAATAAATGCTGCTCGAATCTCTTTGCCATATTCAGTAATAATCGGAATATTTTGCAAGTTAGGATTTGAACTTGCCAAGCGTCCCGTTGCTACAGAAATTTGACTGTAATCCGTATGAATGCGATTGGTATGCGGATTAATATATGTTGGCAATGCTTCTATGTACGTTGTTTTTAATTTGGCTAATTCTCGATATTTGCTAATCAACTTTGGTACTGGATGCATTTTACTTAACACTTCTAACACTTCTTGATCGGTTGAGTAGCCGGTTCTTTTAGCGCTTTTCTTTTGTGGCGGTAAAAGTAATGTGGTAAATAATAAATGCTCGACTTGCTTGGGTGAATTGAGATTAACTTCAGTCATTTGTACATTGGCCAACTGACCAACTTGAACCTCAATTTCATTAAGTTCATATTGAATCTTCTTGCCAAGCTCCGCAAGCAACTGAACATCAATAGATATTCCTTCAATTTCCATTTTGTATAAAACCGGCATTAACGGAAACTCTATCGTGGTGTAAAGATCCATTAATTTTTCTTGTTTTAACTCTTTTTCAAGGAGTGGTTTTAATCGCAGCGTCTGATGCGCATCTGCTGCTGCATAGCGCGTTGCAAGATCTAACGGTACAAAAGAAAAATTTTTATATTTATTATCTTTGACTACTTCTTGAAAGGTTAGCATTGGCTCATTAAAATAATATTGAGATAAATATTTTAACCCAATACGCTGCCAATCTTTAGTTACTAAATTTGCCGCCAGCAAAGTATCAAAGACGATGCCATTTACATGAATTCCAATGCCATGCAACGCTTGCAAATCAAATTTTGCACTATGAAAAACTTTTTTAATTTCAGGATCTGCAAAGATAGGACGCAACGTAGCCACCACATAATCTTGTGATAATTGTTGCATATCTTTGTGACCAAAGGGCAAATAGTAAGCGGTTCCTTCTTGCACGCAGAATGAAATTCCAACGCAAGTATTATTGATCAGCGGATCCATACCAGTAGTTTCAGTATCGATAGCAAAAAGCTTGCGCTGCTTTAATAAGTTACACAAATTTTCTAACTGATCTTGCGTAAGAATCGTAATAAAATCATAATTTGCCATTTTTTGAGCAACATCAAAAAGCACTCCTTGCTCAACTTTCTCGATCACATCAATATCTTTGAGCAGTGATTTAAAATCTAAATCAACAAATAATGAGCGCGCATTTGGC
>CAYSAX010000173.1:0-1790 GCA_964429045.1 uncultured Pseudomonadota bacterium | reverse complement strand
CCTCTCCTATTAAGGGGTGGTCGGCAGGTTGGAAAAACTTTTGCCGTTCGGAAGTTGGGCAAAAGTTTCGAAACTTACATTGAGATAAATTTCGAACGACAGCCACACCTTAAGGAAATGTTTGAAATTGATTTAGATCCTAAACGCATAATGCGTTACTTAGCATTAAAATTTGAAAAAAATCTTGCGCCCGGCAAAACACTTTTGTTTTTTGATGAAATCCAGGAGGCTCCTAAGGCATTAATTGCTTTGCGATATTTTTATGAAGAAATGCCTGAAATGCATATATTGGCTGCAGGATCATTATTATCTTTAGCAATACAAGCAGTTGGTGTGCCCGTGGGTAGGGTATCATTTTTTTATATTTATCCTATGTCATGGATAGAATTTTTAAAAGCCAAGGGACGTGATTTGCTGATAGATGAAATTTTTCGTTATGATCCTAATAATCCAATGGATGATTCTATTCATAAATTGGCACTAGAATTACTAAGTGAATACTTTGTGATAGGTGGCATGCCCGAGGTGGTGCAGGCTTGGGTAAATAATGCAGAACCAAATGAATGCTTAAATATTCAACATTCAATAATTGATACTTATAAAAATGATTTTCCGAAATATTCAAAGAAATTACAAGTAAAATATGTGGAAACTATTTTTTCGCAAATACCCATTCAGTTAGGCCAGAAATTTAAATTTAGTCAAGTGCCTGGCGAGTATCGTAAAAGAGAACTTCAACCTGCAGTTGAACTTCTGAGTAATGCACATATTCTACATTGCATACATCATTCTGATGGTCAAGGACTGCCACTTCGTGCCCAAATTGATTTAGAAAAATTTAAATGCATTTTGCTTGATATTGGCTTAACCCAGGCAATGTTAGATATGAATGTTGCAGATTGGCTATTGGCGAAACAAAATTTTATATACAAAGGATCTATAGTGGAAGCATTTATTGGTCAAGAGTTGTTGGCTTATTCTGATCCCCTAAGAGATCAGGATTTATATTATTGGCATCGGGAGACCAAAAGTAGTACAGCCGAGGTAGATTATCTTTATCCATTGGAGGGTAAAGTTTTCCCTATTGAAGTGAAAAGTGCAAAAGGGAATACATTAAGAAGTATTAGTCAATTTTTAGAAAGTCATCCCAAATCAACTGAGGGGATAAGATTTTCTATGCATAATTTTTCAAATCATAATAATATCCAATCATACCCCTTATACGCAGTTGCAAACTTTTTAAAATTTCCGTGGAAAAAAATATCCACAGAAATGTAATGCAAGTCATTTCGCTTTTAATATAAATTCCCACATTAATGATGCAGCAAGGGCGGCACGGAAGTTATATTATACCACATCTTCTTAAGCAGCTCGTTTGCAGTTTTCATCAGTGGTTGAGAATGAGGTGGTGGGTTGTCTCCGTTGATATAAAGTTGAATATTAGAAACATCACAGTCGCCATTGATGTCATGGGGGGCGATGGCGGGCTCGCGATCTGTAAGGTCATGGCCAGTGAAGGCGGGCCCTCGGCCAGCGCGGACGCGACGGGGTGGCTCGACGTGGCGGCCAAGGCGAACTTCACGGTGCGCACCCTCGAGACCGGACGCGAGCTGAGGTTCGAGGGGCCCGGTCGCGTGCGCGCATGCGCCGACGACGTGGCGCTCGTCGCCGAAGGGTCTGCGGTCGGGCTGCCGGGCAGCGGCGAGGCGCCGGGCGCCGAGCAGTGGGTAGCGACCGCGTGCGGCGCCGTCAGGTGGGCATCCGGCGTGCATCGCTTCGCTGGCGCTCGT
>CAYSAX010000172.1:0-1798 GCA_964429045.1 uncultured Pseudomonadota bacterium | reverse complement strand
TAGAAAGAAGTATGTCTATCGTTCTTTTGCCTTTTTGGTCAACACCGGTGTGATTAGTAATTACTCCAACCGTATAGTTGTCTTTGCTATTACCATGCAAGCTTTTAATAAACTGGCTTGATAGATTTTCTATACCTAATTTAAAGGTCTGTTCTGATTGATAGGAGATTTTTTTTGCAAATATTTTATGTTGATTAAAAAAGAAACGGGGTAACAAAAGGGCCACGCACAATAATGAGCACACTTGCATTAACGAAACAATATATGTTTTGTAAGATCCGCTTCCTTTATTCATTGCCGCCCCGACAGCTTATTTGTTATTACCATTCATTAGAAGCGTAACAGGAGTCAATTTTATTTTACAAGAAATTTCTAATAATCATTAAAATAGCAAAATGGAGCTCATATATTTTCATTTATATAAGTTAATAAATTTTATTTGAGTGACCAGTAATATAAAAAACGTTATACTAATGAGCAATTTTTAAATTTCAATGCAAGGAACATCATGAAAAAAACAGCATTAACAATCTTGGCATTAACTTTATCGCTTAACGCATTTGCTTGTTGGGGACCTAAAAGTGGATTCTGGAATGATTGGAGTGAAGGTTTGCTTATCCCAGCTCAGTTAAAAAAAGTAGCTATTGAACCAAAATCTCAAGAATTAAAAACTTTAGTACCCATTACTATCTCTCATCAAAATTTTTTGCTAAGCCTATTTAAACAGTTGCTGAGAATTCAATCTAACCTCCAATAAAAAGGTGAGTACTTTGAAAGCTAATATCATAATGCTATTAAGCTATTTATCATTCGGACAATTATGGTGTTCGGAATCTCCACCCGCTTTTTTATATAAACCCCTATCCCTTGAAAACATTTCGGATACTAGTGATGCATCACAAAGACCAGCTTTAATTGCACGACTACGCGCAAAGCTTTCGCCAACGTTACCTAATCTGGATGAGTTACTTCCAAGAACTCCCGTTGCTTCGAGCACAACGTCAAGCCCTTCTATCCAACAACACTAAAATAGTTCTAAGTACTCATTTTTTTTGTTATATCTACATAAAATAAATGGATTATCAAAAGGGAAATGCATGAAGAAACTATTATTACTCATTGCTTGTTTATCAGCAAAAGCATTAATAGGATCATCGCCTCCTCCTTCACCGCGTGATGGGGCAAATGCCGGAGCAGAGGCATTTAAACAAAGATTACGAGAAATAAAATTAACTCAAGATCTAAGGATTGATCGGTTGCTTCAAGCATCTGAAGCTCGACGTCAAGCCGATTTTGAAGAAGGAGTGCATCTTCCAACAATATCTGAACCTAAAGAGTTATCCTCACAAGAACTGCAAGCCAAAGAAGATATCGAGGCGCTTCTTGCAATATTGAATAACCCCCACAAATGTAATTGTGACAACTCTAAGCCTAAGCCACAACAGAATAGTGGTCCTAAAAAGTAAAACTTTTAATTCTCTCTCTCTTTATTTTTTGCAGCAGGAATAACTCTTATAGACGAGGGATCATCTAACATAAAAACCCCATTCACTGTATAAACTACATCAAGAATGATGTTGCGTACCGACTCCTGTATCTTTCCATCAGGTAAAAGTAAATATTCATCTTTAAAGTGCGTAATAATAGCATTTTCTTTGATTTCATAGTTAACGTCTCGTGCTTTTTTGACTAATTCTGCAAAAACTTCATAGTTATCTTTTCTTAAAGCTTCAAGTTCAACGCATTCACTTAAAAAAAAGCTTAATGATACTCGTTTTCCATTATTTAAAATTATATC
>CAYSAX010000171.1:0-1798 GCA_964429045.1 uncultured Pseudomonadota bacterium | reverse complement strand
TTATTGCGTAATATAAGGGTAAATTGTTTGGGGTTTTTTGGCAAATTTACCAATAGGGTCTCTGTTTGTGCTTATTGCCAAATCATGGTATATAATGTCTATTGTTTTAAAGCACTTTAGGAAAAAAGAGGGTCGATGATGATGTATCGTGTAATGTTGCTCTGGCTGGTTCTCGTGAGTATGAGTAATGCAACTCCATTATCTACCGATTCAAAAAAAGCTATGGTACTTTCTGCTCTCAAAGGGAGTTTGGTTACTATAAGTACGTATGTTGGCGGTTATGCACTTTTGAATGATTTTGAAATCCCCGATCTTTTTGAGCATCAAACTGCATATTCTGTTTTTGCTGCTATGGGTGCATTAACCATGGGATGGTGGCGCTATAATCATGTTCCTGAAAGTTATTATGATCACGCGCACAAGGAATTGAAAAAAATTGCGGATGAGCCACTTATTACCCTTGCATTAAGTGTCCGCGGGAATGATTTCACCGATCAAATCAAATCGTTATATGTTCGAGAAAGCTTTCCACTGGTTGCTGCATTCAAACGCATCAATTATCTTTATTCGCAATTAGAGCTTATAGATCAATCACTCGATCAGGTATTGCACTCATCATTGACTGATTTGCATGCAGATTGTTTTGAAATGCAAATTCTGATTCAAACAATACAACATGCCTTAGAGAACAGCATGAAGCAGATTAAAGAAGATGCACAATTTATTAATGAATTTAATGCGCAAACCTCACTTGCTTTGCAACAAACGCAGGCAATAATTGCACAAGCGGCGCATAGCCAAGCAACTGCAACATGGGTTAATGCGTTAAGAGATTAAGACGAATTTAATATTTGAAAGGTATTTATGTTAGCTAATATTTATAAAAAAAAGCCACAAGATTTAATGCTTATCGGGCTTATGCTGTTGGTTCTCTTATTGGGTGTTGTTTGTTACGTATTATTTAAAGAGCAGCGCACGGTATTTGATCGCATTAATCAAATGCAAACCGCAAGTAATGATCTTGCAAAACAGATTGATATTCCCACCCAAATCGTTGAGCGGGTTGTTTCCGATACAACTTTATGGCGCCCCATTCAAGAAAAGGTTGAAGATACCGTTGTTCAGATTTTTGCACAAGTAACTGAGTTTGATATGTTGCAGCCGTATCGCACGCCGCAACAATATTCAGCGGTTGGTAGTGGATTCTTTATTAATGATCAGGGTGATTTAATTACCAATGCGCATGTGGTAAATCAAGCGCGCTCGGTGTGGATTCAAATCCCTTCACTTGGTAGACGTATTATTGATGTTGAAGTAATTGGCATGACCCCTGATCGTGATCTTGCGTTATTGCGGGTAAAACCAGAAGCGTTAGAATTGATTAAAAAAGTTTTAGGATCTGTTCCTTTCTTGACGCTGGGTGATTCTGATCATGTATATCGTTCTGATGAAGTTTTAGCATTGGGCTATCCGTTAGGACAACAATCACTTAAAAGTACCACCGGTGTGGTGAGTGGCCGCGAACAGCATATGGTGCAAATTAGTGCTCCGATTAATCCGGGTAGTTCAGGTGGCCCTTTATTAAATGCTGCAGGTCAAGTAGTTGGAATTAATGCAGCGGGAATTACTGAAGCACAAAACGTTGGTTACGCAATTCCGGTGAATGATTTAAAAATCGTGTTGCCTGATTTATATAAAACTAAATTATTAAGAAAACCGTTTTTAGGAATTTTGTATAACAATGCATCAGATGCGTTAGCAGAATATCTAGGCAATCCAGGTCAAGGCGGTTGCTACA
>CAYSAX010000170.1:0-1836 GCA_964429045.1 uncultured Pseudomonadota bacterium | reverse complement strand
CCGAAATTCATATCGATCGTGGCGCCGAATTTTCCACTGGCTGCTCTGATACTAAAAAATGTGATCCCGCGTGTGATTGCGATCGCTTTTTAGAAATTTGGAACTTAGTATTCATGCAATTTGATCGCCAATCAGACGGCACCGATAAACCACTTAAACAAACAGGCGTTGATACCGGTATGGGCTTAGAGCGTTTATGCGCAGTAGTCCAAGACAAAGACTCAGTCTATCATACCGATATTTTCATGCCGATTATTAATCGCATAGAACAGTTGACCGGTAAAAAATATGCTGAGCAAAATGCACAAACTCAAGCAGCATTCCATGTATTAGCTGATCACATTCGCTCATCAACGATGATCATCGCAGATGGGGGCTCTCCTTCAAATGAAGGCCGTGGATACGTGTTGCGAAAAATTATTCGCAGAGCTGCTCTTTTTGCACAAAAATTAACCAACGATAATATTTTCCCTGAACTTTCACGCGTTGTGGTTGAGCAATTTGGCGATATCTATCCTGAGCTCAAGCAAAATGCTGCGCTCGTGTATAAAATCCTCGAAAGTGAAATCACTAAATTTGCGACTAATTTAGTACGCGGACAAGCAATGCTTGAAAAATATTTTAAAGAGCATGCAAGTAAAAAAATCGTCAGCGGCCAAGAAACATTCAAACTCTACGACACCTATGGCTTTCCTATCGAATTGATTCGCGTGATGGCACAAGAAAAAGGCTTTAATGTTGATGAAGATGGCTTTGAACTAGAGATGGCAAAACAAAAAGAGCAATCTGGTGCTAAAAAGGCTATTGATGAACTTAATCAAGTATTGCCTGAAACAGTAACCACTGAATTTACTGGCTATAAAGAATTAGAAACCAAATCTGAAATCACCCATTTAATTGTTGATGATAAAGAAGTCCAAATTGTTCCTGAAGGCAGCAATGTCTGGATTATTGCAGACAAATCTCCTTATTTTATTGTCGGTGGTGGACAAGTTCCCGATCAAGGGACTATAACAATCGGTGAAAAAGAAGTTCCTCTGTTACAAGTGCGTTACATTAATAATGCTATTGGCGCTTTGATCACCACTCCGGTCAAATTAAAAATTGGTGATACTATCACGAGTAAAGTTGACCCGGTGTGGCGTACCAATGCTATGAAAAATCACACCGCAACGCATATGCTTCAATCAGCCTTGATTGAGCTGTTTGGCAAAACAATTAAACAATCAGGATCATTAGTACATCCTGATTATTTACGTTTTGATTTTACCTATCATGAAAATTTAAGCGCTGCTGATCTACAAAAAGTTGAAGATCTGGTAAATCAAAAGATCATTCAAAATATTCCGGTTAACACTGAATTCATGACACTTCCTGAAGCTATTAAAAAAGGTGCTTTGGCATTCTTTGGTGATAAATATAATCCTGAAAAAGTGCGTATGGTTGAGATTCCCAACTTCTCAGTTGAACTATGTGGCGGAACTCACGTACGCTCAACCGGTGATATTGGTGTATTTAAAATCATCGATATTTCTGCATTATCTGCCGGTCATCGCCGTATCACGGCTGTCACCGGGCCCCGCGCATTAGAACTATTCCAGTATAGCTTTGAAGTTCTCAAAGGCTTAAGCCAAGAATTTAAAGTACAGCGCGAGCAAGTACTTGATGCAGTTTTAAAACAAAAAGAAGAACTCAAAATTGCGCTCAATGAAATTAAACAGTTAAAGAAACAGAGCTTAAAAAATCTGATTCCTACATTGCTTGAAAAAACTCAAACGGTTAATGGTATTGCGTATCTCTATGAATCGATCGATGGTGCCAGCAATGAAGAGCTTA
>CAYSAX010000169.1:0-1843 GCA_964429045.1 uncultured Pseudomonadota bacterium | reverse complement strand
GCAGGGGATCCGTACGCTAAAAAAATCATATTTAATGATATCTATAAGAAATATATTGAATAACAACAGTTCACTTTTAATCATAGTTTCTTTATCTTTATGGTGCATCTCATAACCCATTACTGTGCTTGCACCTATGATAGACACCGTTGTATTACTTTTACCTCAACATGCATATAAAATTACGGATCCGGATAAATTTGTGCCATCCGCACGATGGATTACAGGAATTAACTCAAGTGCCGTTCACGGAATCCAATCCCGGCAGAATCCAACCAAGAAAGAACTATTAGCAGGCATATATAAGCCACGGCTTACATTATTCCCCAGTGCCAATATACGTAATTCAAAAGAGATAGTATTAAAAATTGAACTATCATTGCCCAAGCTTTTCTTTGGCAATAATTTCCAAGAGCTTAAAGGGAAAGATTGGCAGCCATTGTTACAAAAGCTAGCTGATACTTTAGGCCAAATGGAGGTTATTGTGGATCCCTTGGAGCTTGCTAAAGCTCCCGTTTCTGCCATCCATTATTCTAAAAATATTAAGCTCGCAGATGGATCAACGCCATATCACTATATAAGTAAACTCAAAGAATCAGATATGAGAATGAGCCTTGATGTAAATCAAACCGATTATCGCAATGAAGGGCATAGTTATAAATGGCATTGCAACTCATATGAGGTGGTCTTTTACGATAAAATTAAGGATCTTGAAAAGGCCAAGCTTAGTGATAAAAGGGCAATCGAAAAAGATAATGCCATCCAGCTTAATCTCTTTCCCGAACTAGCAAAAAGAAAAAAGAAGCTAGAAGTATTGCGCATGGAAGTGCGCTTAAATAAACGCCAAAAGATGAAGCAACTTTTTGCTAAGCTAGAGATTAAACCCGATCTTACTCTTAAAAGCTTATTTAAGCCTGCTATATCTAAGAAAGTACTTTTACATTATCTGGATGAACTTGAAAGTAAAAGGCTGACTTTGTTTGATTATAAAGCTGCTGATGACAAAGCCTTGCTGGCTGATTTGATATTTAATAATCCTGAGGTAAGTGCAAAGAGGATAATGCAAATGTATGGCTTATTAAAGGCATCGGAGTTGATTAACATCCGTGAATTGAGGGGTATACTTTCTAAACACAGTCAAAGAGATTGGAATCGACTGCTGAATGAGATTAAAGAAATTAGGTTCCCTGGAATCTTGAAATCTTTTAAAATGCTACGACAGCAGATTAGTAATTTAGTCAAATAAATTAGTTTGTAAGCGCAGCAGATAGAATCTCTGCTATTTTATTAATTTCTTTGTAACTTATACGAATAAGAAGATAACCATTTTCTTGGGCCCAAAGATTTTTTCTTTGATCATTGCTAATTAATTCTTGAAATGCCTCTTCTCCACCCCAATGTTCGCGTGGTGTATAGTGTTGCTCGCCATCATATTCAATCAAAGTATTTAATTCCTCTATAAAAAAATCAAACCTAAGAAAATAACTACTCTTTTTGTTAGATTTAAGTGTTTTAAATTTTTTTTCGCGAATGAAAGGAATGTTATTATCAAATAACCATGATTCAATTAATAAAATTCCTCGCGAATTTAAATTATCCCTACAAAGTTCACATCCTCTGCCATCTAAATGGTTCCAAGCGCGCTGTTGAAAGGGCCCATGCTGCAAGCAAATTATAGTTATTAGTAATCGTGCTTTCTGATAATATGCTTTAGAATAGTCATATTTATTACCATGAATTTCTCTAGCTCTTGAGATAAATTTTTCGGTATCCATATCGCGATTTGCACAAGATTGGCATCCATGTCCTGCGTTAGAATGTTTATGAGGACGTTGCATAAAAA
>CAYSAX010000168.1:0-1896 GCA_964429045.1 uncultured Pseudomonadota bacterium | reverse complement strand
CCTGGCTGGCGGAAGGGGAAGAGATGGAAGGGGACCACCGCCACCGGAAATTCCGTTTCCACCATTACCGCCTTTTGCAGCGAGGTTTTGAAAGTTCATGTTTTGGATGGTGACATTTCCCATCGGGATAAAAAGCCCGCTGTAAGCACCATTGTTACCATCAATAGTCACCGTAGGAGTAGAGCCAGGATTACCAATGGTGATATTTACTGGATTGGAAGAGTTATTAATAATCGGCAGAATTCCATTGAGTTGAATCGTCATAGGAAACGCAAACACAATTGCATAATCATCGGGTAATGCGTTTAAATCTTGATTCATTACATTCAAGCAATATCTAAAATCACCAACCTCGCCACTACCACCCGGATTATTATCTGAGTTTACGGTTACATTGAGCGTTGTTAACGCACCAAGATACGGTGACATTAAAAGAAAAATTAAATACTTGAACTTGAACATGGTAAAGCCCTGTCATTATTTTTTTAGCATCCTACTCTGTTTTTAGCATCATAGTTTAGTTAAAAATAATTATTCAATGGTTAAAGTTAGGCAAGTGTGAAAGCTCATTTTTTCCCGGAATGTAGTCTGGTCTCATTGCGAATGCAATCGCTGCATACCGAATTTTGCCACTAGATGTGACAATATGCGGCGTTGGATATATAGAAAATTCTGCCAGAAGTACTCCCGTAATAAGCAAAATAGAATTTTGATGAGGCTCGCGAGAAAATGTTCTAATCGGAGCAGAAAAATCTTTGTCCGTGAATGATGATTTATAAGGACACATAAGAAGCGATTGATTGTCGGTGCTATCAAGAAAAAGAGAAAATGCTGTGCCATCATAATGAGGCTTAGAAACGCGGTATGCGGGAAAATATTTGATTACCTTTAAAAGAATTGGAACTGGGCTCGAGAAAAGATTCGCCAATCCTAATTGAGTTGCAGCTTGCAAGAATATGTTTGCATATGGCTTTTGAATCGCGCGACACACATCTAAAAAACTCATTATTTGCGGAATCTGTTTGAACTGTGGATAGTAATTGCTGATAAAATCATGAAAATAAGTTGAATAATAAAAAGAGATCTGGCTTCTTCCTTCTCTGTGCGATTCATCATAGAAACCAAAAAAATCAGTAGAATAATAGTTCTTATCTTTTGAGCGAATAAAACGTTCTTTTGCGATGTATAATTTGTGTGCCCACTTTGGATTTGCTTGAAGAAATTCGATGCACTCATCAAAATACATATACAATGAATCATATGCTGTTGATCCATGCAGTGTGTCACACAACTCTACATATCCTGCTTGCTGAAATTGTTCTGCTAGCTGCATTGCACAAGAAAAATGATATGTTAATGCAAAAATGGAGATTAAGAAAATCTTTTGAATAATCATGCATTCATCGTAAAATTTATTCTTGAAGGTTGTCAAATTTTAAAATACTAAAAATTAGGATCTACACTTTGGTGGCATATTCTATGTTTTACGGTAGGATTGCTGCGCCATAAAATATCTGCACAGATGTTACCATACATTAATTACTTGGCAGGAGCAGTTATTTTTGGATTTGGCCTGTATTGTTTAATTAAAGTGATTTAATTCTTAAATTTGTAAATTTTGATTGAATCCCTTTATACGTATTTCATATGCTTAACATATAAATACATATAAAAATTTAGGGATATTATGAAGATCACATTTTTGGGTGCAGTAGAAACAGTCACCGGATCAAAATATTTACTTGAACAAACAGATACAAAAGTATTAGTTGATTGTGGATTATTTCAAGGCGGCTATAAAACCACGCAACGCAATAGAGATGAACTTCCTATAGATCCTGCGCAGATTAATGCAGTGGTCTTAACTCATGCGCACATAGATCATACCGGATATCT
>CAYSAX010000167.1:0-1904 GCA_964429045.1 uncultured Pseudomonadota bacterium | reverse complement strand
TTGTGCGCCCCAACCAATACAGTAACAAACAAAAAAATAGTAACAAACAGTTTAAACTTCATCTATTTAATGGTTATAGGGTATGGAATATTAGTTCCTTTACTTACTTTTACCATACCAATTAATGAGATTTTTGCAAATGAGACTATTGTTTGTTTATCGCAAAATATTGATTCTTTTCTAACAAAAATTTTAATCTTTTTCAGATCTTTATAATAAAAAAAGGAACCCTATATGAATAAATATCTTCTTGTATCCTTACTGTTAGGATCAACATGCTCTTCTCAAGGAGCTCAATTCCCGCAAGATGAAGAACTGGTAACTCGCGCATTATGCCCTGTTTGCCCAACAGGCAGCGCACAGCTTTGTAACCTCTGTATTAGTGGTACTGCTGTAATAAGTAACTTAGTTGTTCAAAATGGCTTAACATTATGTACCGGAGCTTTAAGTTTTGCTACTGGGCCAACGGGAGCTACCGGAGCAACGGGAGCCACTGGATCGTGCTGCACAGGGCCAAATGGCAATACCGGTGCAACGGGTGCAACCGGCGTAACAGGTCCAACCGGCGCAACTGGCGCAACAGGTATCACCGGAGCAACCGGCGCAACGGGCGCTACTGGTGCAACCGGGGCTACCGGAGCAACAGGGCCAACCGGCGCAACTGGCGCAACGGGTGCAACGGGCGCAACCGGTGCAACTGCAGGTATTCCCAGCACTGTTCCTGGCTTATTAATTACTGGTACCATCGCTGCGCCTTGTACCGTCACCGGCTGTACTGGTTCTTTAACCGGTGCACTTGTTGTTGTTGGTGGAGCAAGCATTGGCGGTGATCTTACTGTTTGTGGAACCGTTAATAGCAATACCGAATATGATTTACTCTGTTTGCGCATTCTTGATGCTCAAAATAATAACCTTATGGTTGGTTGGGATAGCGGCGCCGTAGAAAATGGTGCAAATAATACTTTTGTTGGTCGTAATGCCGGAAATGCGATTACCACAGGAACTGATAATACCGCTCTTGGCTTTAATGCACTTGATGCAATCACCAGTGGAACCGGAAACGTTGCCGTTGGATCATTTGCATTAGATCCTCTTTCAAGCGGAAGTTTTAATACCGTTGTTGGTTATCAAGGAGCAACAGGATTAACAACTGCAAGTCGCGTAACTGCTGTCGGAACTCGTGCAAGCGCACAAAGCTCCGTTGATGATACTACTGCTGTTGGATATGAAGCATTAATGTCAAACCTTGATGGTATTGAAAACGTTGCGATGGGATCTCAAGCATTACATAACAATACATCTGGATTCGATAATAATGCTTTTGGTCATTTAGCGTTATATAACAACTTAGATGGTTCTCAAAACATTGCTATTGGTACGCGCGCAATGTCAGGAAATATTGGCGGACAAACCAACGTTGTCGTAGGTAATGAATCGCTACAAGCTAACGTTAACGGTGATGGAAATGCTGCGTTTGGGTATCACACTCTCTTTAGCGCAACCGGTAGCGACTTAAATACTGCCGTTGGAACACAAGCAATGGAATTGTTTAGCCAAGGTAACTTTAACGTTGCAGTTGGTTATTTAGCAATGCAAGGCAGCCCTACACCATCTTCTGGATTTGAAAATACCGCTATTGGACATCAATCATTGCCCGTTAATACCGGAAGTAACAATACTTCTGTTGGTGCATTGTCTATGCCAAATAACATTGGTGGTCATTATAACGTTGCTTTTGGATTCAGCGCCTAAGGAACCGTTACCGGAAACTTTAATACTGTGCTTGGAGACAATGCTATGCAAACTCCCTCAAACCCAGGCAATTCAACAAACAACGCAATTGGTAGACAACGCGGATTTGATGTTTCCGGCCTGTCTTAAGCTCAATTTCCAATAAAGAATAC
>CAYSAX010000166.1:0-1907 GCA_964429045.1 uncultured Pseudomonadota bacterium | reverse complement strand
TCCCTTTTATCGTGTGCGCTTAACCGATTTTTCTTTTACTGATTTAACTTTAGAAAACACGAGTGATGATCTGCGGGTGAGAAATATGTTAACGCGCCCATTGCGTGACGTGATTGCAGAATTTGGCGATGGATTGCAATTGGGCGGTTGGCGCAGAACTGGGTTAGGAGATATGAATCTCTTGGTTGAGTTTATGTTTGATTTTCCCCAAAAAAGACCACTATTAAAAGAAGTTGAAATCGATGGGCGTGTTGGCCTCACATTGCCGACCGGATTAAAGGCAGACCCAGATCGTTTGCTGGCTTTCCCCTTTGGGTATAATGGCGCGGTAGGAATCGTATGGGGCGGTGGACTTAAAGTATTGCTCGATTGCTATATTGCAGCCGGAATCGACGTACAATTATTACATTTATTTGGTAATACCCGTACGCGTCGTATTAAAACGGCAATGAATCAAAGCGATGTTTTGTTACTGGCAAAAACGCCTGCATATACCGATTATGGTTTAACTCAACGCTTTAATCTTTTTGTGCAAGCGTATCAATTCTATCGCGGACTATCATTCTTGGCCGGATATCAGTTCTTGAAAAAAGGTGAAGATCATTTAGCGCTTAATAGCTGTGAATTTTCTACGACCATTGCAAATACCGCCGTTTCACTTGATGAATGGATTGTGCATAGCATAGAATTGAATCTGCATTATGATTTTACACAAGAATGTGATGGATCGGCATATGCCCCGCAAGCCTCGCTATTTGCACGAATTCCGTTTAATGGAAAACGAGCAATTGCTTTCACAACTGTTGGTGTTATGGTTGCGGTTGATTTTTAAGGACGCCAGAATGTTACTAAAATGGTTGAGTTTTAGCGTATTATTTTTTAGTATCTATTTTTTGGGAGCTATGGAAAATGATTTGCTCTATGCAGTGCGTCATCGTAAGATAGAATTACTCGAGAAATTACTTCACCAAAATAATGCGCAAGTAAATACGGCTTGTAGTGAGGGAGATACGCCTTTAATACTGCTGTGTCATTGGCGAACGGCTCAGGCTACTACTATTGCAAAAAGGCTGATAGTGAATGGTGCTGATATTAATCATCAAAACAAAGATGGTGTTACCGCCTTAATACTTGCCGCTGTTGCAGGAAATAAAGAAATGGTGAAATTTCTTTTAGATGAAGGAGCTTTAGACCTTCCCAATAATGCAGGGGGTACTGCTCTTCATCTTTCTAGAGTACATCCCCGTGACGAACTTACTACTTACATTGCTCATAAAGCTTATAAACAAAAATTAATGTAAAACCATTCCTGTTTCACGGGCACGGGCACGTGCTTCAAGATCCATTAACAGTTCCATTAAGCGTTCTTTTTTAGTTTTAAGAACCGATTCTTGTTCAGGAAGATCGAGCATAACTATTTCAGAATTTTCAATATCTTTGCGAATTTTTGAAATAGTTGAAACATTAATATGTGCGCTGGTGACATTCAAAAAATAACAGTAACGTTCCAGTAAAGTGATGCATAAACTGTTTAAGTCTTCAAGATCGGTAATAATAGTGCGTTGGTAAAATGAAGTTAAATGCTCAGAAATAGCTTTTACGTTTTGCCATGTTTGATACTGATCTTCGGGACTCCAGATTAATTTATTTAAAGAGATCTCTAAAAACACGGTGATTAAGCGACGCAATTCAGCAGCATGTTCTAAATCTTGAGATAGATTGCCCAAGAATGCATCGGGATTTAATTTAAACTCAGGGAAGTTTGCTTTAAAACTTTGATATTGAATTTCAAATATAATGTCTTTGAGTGAACCTAAAGAATGTTCTGATTTAACTATAAAATGCGGCTCTAGCAATTTAAGTAGCTCGGGAAGCGATCTTTCAACAGTGAAAGCGTTCATGTATTC
>CAYSAX010000165.1:0-2063 GCA_964429045.1 uncultured Pseudomonadota bacterium | reverse complement strand
TCTCATGGAGTTAAGGAGGCAACCTTCATGTATTTGCTGGGTTGATGAAGACATGTCTCGCCATTCTTCTAAAGTTTTAGCGGTTGCTTGGGGACAAAAAACGTTAATAAAGGTTCCTGAGATTGAAACAAGAATAAAATTTACCCCATATCAAGATGATAAGTTTGCAACAATTAGAGAAATAGCATGTTTGCGAGTAGAAGATGTAGTAACAAAAGCTAAGGCAGATGTTTGGATTCGCAAATATTTAAAATTTCATGAAAACAGGCATAATAAGCGAGGACATTTCTTTGTAAATGGCAAGGTAATAGAATCATTTGATTTTGATCATGATCAATTCAGTCATACAAAGTTTACTTTGCAAATTCCTAAAAAAAAGTTAGCAGGTCAAGATATTGTGGTGACGAGTAAAACTGCGAGCTTAGGTAGAAAATATGTGCCAGATAATAATGAGTGGTTCCTTCCTTAAGAATTGATAAAATATGAAAATATATAAATTTCGATATTTATTTTGTTGTTGGATTATTAACCTATCTGCTATGCAGCAACCAGTAAGGCAAATTCTTAACAATCATGTTGGTGTTACCTTAGAGGCTATTGTTTCAGCTTATAAAAATCCCGTCAGAGTTATGCTGGCGAATGTAGTATACGAAAAAGATCGCATGGCTGATGATTGTCCGGAGCAATACATTTTTAAAACAACGGGTACTGTTAAAGAATTACTCAAGGTTGCAGCAGGCGTGACGGTAACATGCCGAATTCCAATCCCAATGCTCACCGTGGGTTCTGATAGTCAGACTTGTATATTAATCGAAAAAGATGAAGAGAGCTCTTTATTTGATGATCAATATGCCAATGTTTGGCTTCGTAAATTTAGCGATGCTAAACAAACCTTTTTTGAATTTCCCAAGATAGAGGGAACAAGAAAAGAGTGTGATTCTGATTCACCGATAGGTGTGAGCTTAGAATTGTATGATAAAAATAGCTTAGGAAGGCAATGTTATCATCACTATTATGTAAATGTAGCGAGTAGAATAGTTCCTAAAAAAGATTAATAAGTAAAAGTTCCAATTACTTTATTTTTAGTAGGATTTTCTAAGCCGACTAATTTGATTCGATTATCTGCCATTTTTAACTGTTGTGCCATATCAGCAATGGTTTGCGTGCTAGTGCTCGCAATTTTAAATTCGATAGTTGTATCGGTAAGTAGTAATGACTCAAGATGGGCATTTGTAGTAAGTTTTGCATTCACTGTTTTTAATACCTGAGTTACGTCATTCTGATGAACTATTTTTGTATTTTTTGGTAGGGGTTTGGTTAAAGGCTTTGCTAATGGTTGAGCGTTTTTATAATGATTCCATTGGCGCATTGAAAGAGAAAGGCATATTCCCAAAAGGGTGCCTACCAGTAAAAAGGTAATTAAAAACCATCTACGCACCGATTTGTGCTTTTTAGAACTTAATTGTTTAAAATTGAGTGGTTGCATTACAATGCTCTTTCTTGGTAATAAAGGCCGATCATAGAGATTAATGCTTTTTTCTCTTTGTTACGATCAATGTTTACAGTCGGACTAATATGCAACATTCGGCAAATACTATCTGCATGTAAATGTTCTTCTAAATGATATTGAGTTTGTTCCATATCGATTGCCAATTGTGAGGTCCTAAATGCCGGTCCAAAAATGGTTTTATATGCTTGCATAAGGGTATTATACCAGCTGCTAATAGTCGCTATATGCAATTTATTTTCAGTTGCCAGTAGTTGATAACTAAAAAGTGCGGGCCTGCTGATGCCACACACATAAAAGAGATGTTGGCCATTGGTAAGAGGATGAAGATATCTAAAATCCCATAATAGTGTATTGAGTGTGAGATTTTGAAAATCATGAGCAGTTGCACTTGCCGTGCACAAGCTTACCAAATCCTCATAAATCCCCGGGCTTGCAACGCTCATTGATAATAGCGCTCCTGAGAGTTTGTGTTTTGCAATAAATGCTGCAACTGTGTGTGATAAGTGATAATGAGTGAGTATCTGAAATTCCTGGCATTCATATGCCTTTAAAA
>CAYSAX010000164.1:0-2068 GCA_964429045.1 uncultured Pseudomonadota bacterium | reverse complement strand
TGATGATGTGTTCATAACGAATGGGCGGTAGGGGCCACATAATCAACTCTCCCGGAGGCTATGCGATCTTTTCCTTCTAAATCTTTTATGATTTCAATCTGATTATAGGCATGTTCTTTCATATATGTCGATACCGCTTGTCCTTGAGTTGCGTCAATTTCCATGCTCAGTTGCGGAATGCGTGAGTTTTTTAAATGGTCATTCGATTTGATGTAATCGGGAGCTTGATCAATAATACGTTTTACCAGTGCTAATCCATGATCCTCGGCAATAAGTGCATTCTTATCTTCCCAATCACGCACTGATGGTTCAAGAGTATTCCAACTGCGTGGATCAATGTATGGCGGATTACTCACGATAATATCAAACTTAAATGCGGATGAAATTTCATTAAACAGATCAGAGCGCAAGAAGGTGACATTGCTTATTTGATTATGGCGTGCATTTTCTCGCGCAAGTTCAAGTGCAGCATCATTAATATCTGTGGCATATACTTTGGCTTTGGGAAGTGCGTCAGCAAGCGCAAGTGCGATGCATCCACTGCCGGTGCATAGATCCAATATCCACAGTTGCTCCTGCTTAAATGGATGCAATTGATCAATCAAGTTGCAAATCCATTCTTCAGTTTCCGGGCGGGGAATCAAAATCGGTGGGCGTACGATTATATCTAGTCCTGCAAAGGGAGTTGAGCCGAGTAAATATTGCAACGGTATATGTTTATTAATAAGTGCATCAAGTGCTTGATCGAGATGTTGTTCATGCTCAGTGCTCCAATGAATATCATTGGCACTAATAAGTTCAATTTCAGTTTTACCCGCAATAGCCTGCACAAGCCACCAGGCATATTGAGTGCATAAAGTTTTATCTTTAAAATGAGTTTGTAATTTTTTTTCTATCGCAACAATAAGTTGGCTAATATTAATTTTATTTTTCATGGTTAATTTTCTTTTACTACTTTATAATTTGGTGTTAATTCGAATATAAACCGAAATATTACGCTTTACTAGAATGATTGTTTATATAAAAGGAAAATATGAAAATCTATTTTTTCATGTTGGTGGTATTGAGTTCTACGTTAGTTGCCATGAATGAATCACAATCAACACTTGCTTATAAATTACTCCAAGCAGCTAAAGAAGGAACAGGAGAGCAGGTGGAAGATTTACTATTACAAGGTGCTAATCCATTAGCTGCGCCATCTACTATAGCTTTTCGCCATGAAATTCCTTTAATGGTAGCGCTTAATCATAAAAATGAGGCAGCATGGAAAGTGTTAATGGGATATCGATTTGAAGAGCAGGTCAACGCGCGCGGTTTAAATGGATATACATTACTGCATTATGCTGCAGGCAATTATTGCATGGAAGTATTTGAACGTTTAAAGGCCATTGGACTTGCTGACATTAATGATAACCAAAATGCTGCACGAATAACTCCGCTTATTAGTGCCATAGAAGGCAAGACTACTGATCAAAAAAAATTAGAAATGATTGAAATGTTACTCGGTGCAGGAGCTAACCCTACCATCGATGCGGGTGAAGGAAGTGCATTTGCCGTTGCCAATCGCCAACCATTTCCCCTCAAAAAGAAGATTCTAAAATTATTACATAAGCGCAGAGATTAAATTTTTTTTAAAAAAAGGATGAATATGTTTTTAAAATGGGCTCTTATATTTTTCTTGTTATCAATTGTTGCAGGATTCTTCGGTTTTTCTAATATAGCTGCGGGCAGCGCTGGCATAGCAAAATTTTTATTTATTATTTTTGCTATTGGGGTCATAATTTTTCTGGTGTTAGGCTTTTTAATTGTCTCCTAATAAATCCTGCACATATTCGTTGCTATCAAATTGTTTAAACTGTTCCGGCTTTTCTCCATATGAGATATAGGCGGTGGGAATTTTAAGATCGTTGGTAATGGCAAAGACTATGCCGCCTTTTTCGGTGCCATCCATTTTGGTTAAAATTACGCACTCGGTAGGCGTTCCCTCATGAAAGAGGGTTGCTTTGTCAAATGTGTTTTTCCCGACCATCACCTCGATAGTTCAAAGAGTAGTTATTTTTTTAAACCG
>CAYSAX010000163.1:0-2097 GCA_964429045.1 uncultured Pseudomonadota bacterium | reverse complement strand
TCAAACATTAGTTTTTGAAGGTAAAATGGCAGCAGAGTATGTGCGAGAATTTTCTTCATTTTGCTATGTGGGCGATGTCCAAAAATGCCGAGAATACTTATTAAAGTCCTAGTTTTTTGCAATCAATCGATCAAGAATTAAAACAAAGAAAAGCGGAATTATTTAGGTAGCATCCAATAGATAAACCGCATCCAGAATATCCTAAATCACCGCGATAAAAAATATTGATAGAAATAAAAAAGCTCCTATTTTATAGCTAGGAGCTTTTTTATTGAAATTTATTTATTATTAATGAAAATTGATTATAAATATAGGATGATATTGTTCGTTGAAAGGTCATAGCACTAATGTACACCGTTAAATATTACTTAATTTTTTTAATATTCTATAATTTTATTAATGCGCAAACATATATTGTTGATTTTGAAGCTCAAAAGCATTTGGCGCAAGTAATGGCGCTTGTTGAATCAGAAAAAGATCTTGCATTTATAGATTATAATAAGAAGAACTTAGAAAAAATGTTGCTGAACGCCAACCCCTATAATCTCCCATTTTACAATAATAGATTGCGTATTAAATTATTGCATGAAAATGAAAAAATAGTTGGGATAATTACTTACTCACAATTATTGTGGATAATGCGTCACATAGGAATTTTAGTGGTTGATAAAGAGTTTCGCGGTAAAGGATATGCAAAACAGTTACTAGAATTTGCCGCACGTGATAATGCAAAAGAAAATGCGCTCATGATCATGGGGCAAGCATTAAGTAGCAATGTGCATGCAATCGAAATTTATAAAAAGTTAGGTGCAAAAGTACATGCTGCCTCTTGCATTGAACGTGCATATTTATCAGTTTACAATGTATATAGGAAGCTGCGGGGCAATCCTCCAAGCCCTCAGGTCACTTTTTTTGAGTATGATATGCGCAATTTACCAGCAACAGCAAAATCCTAACCTTAATCTAAATTAAATGAATCTTCGTATTTGGGAATGACTACGTTCCAACCAAAGCGCTCTTCTATTTTCTTTTTTAAAAATTGTGCAGATTCAAGTTCACCATGGGTCAGAAAGATCTTTTTTGGGCCAGTTTTCAAGTTGCTTAACCATTCTAATATCTCATTAGAATCTGCATGTGCTGAAAATGAATCTAATGTTTTTATTTCTGCCTTCACATCAAATATTTGGCCAAATAATTTAACCTGTTTTTGCCCTTCTATTAATTCATAGCCACGTGTTCCGGGTGATTGAAATCCTACAATAAGAATGAGATTCTTAGGATCGGAAATATATTTGGGAAAATGATGTATCATACGACCGCCTTCAAGCATGCCACTGCCGGCAACAATAATTGCAGGCCCATTTAATGTATCAAGTTCCTTGGATTCTTGGACGGTGGGGGTATATTTTGCAACATCAAATATATCTTTGCAAATAGCTGGATCAAGCTTATGTTCATCAGGATAATCGCAAAATAATTGGGTAACTTTTATAGCCATAGGGCTATCTAAATAGATAGGAATATCAGGAATTGCTTTCTTTTGTTTTAGTTGATAGAGGCAGTATAAAATAGATTGTGTGCGGCTTACGGCAAAAGCGGGGATCAAGATGGTCCCGCCGCGTGCGACTACTTTATTCACCAATTGTCCTAACAATTCTATAGGATCACCATCTTCATGAATTCTATTGCCATAAGTTGATTCAAGGACTAAATAATCTGTTTGTGTAAGTGGTGTGGGCGCTTTCATGATAAGTTGGTTGGGCCCGCCCACATCTCCTGAAAATGTTAGTGTTCTTTTTCCATCTGATACGAGAACAAATGCTGACCCTAAAATATGATAGCAAGCAAGTAACGTGATAGAAAAGGCACCAACTTTTATTGGCGTATCATAATCAACGATTTGAAAAAAATTAAGGCAATACTCAGCATCTGCCAGAGTATACAATGGTTGTATAATTGCATCGTTGGGATTTTTGCGTTCGTTGGCGCGTTTAGCCGCGTCTTCTTGTAAATTACCATTGTCAATTAATAAAATACGGCATAGTTGATAGGTTGCATCAGAGCAATATATTTTACCTTTAAATCCGTTCTTTATTA
>CAYSAX010000162.1:0-2100 GCA_964429045.1 uncultured Pseudomonadota bacterium | reverse complement strand
TAAGTTTCCAGAATAATCTACTTATAAAACCCTTATAGAATAGACCCAAGGCCAATAAAAAAGGCCTAATTTCCTCTTGATGAGTTTTTATCGAAATTAAGCCGCAAAGGGAAGGCCGCCCTTTTTTATGCGTTTTTAGGGTGTTTTAAAGAGATTTTTTGAGCTTATAGCCCAGTCGTTAAAGATTGGCAACTCAAGAAGCGCGAACAAGAATTGAGAAATTACTTTAGTTTTTTTGCTGTTTAAGAGAGTTCTAAATCATTACGATATAAAATAAGCTCTTTATTATAGTTATCTTGCCCCGCTATTTGTATGGGCACATAGTTTCTCTTACGGGGAAGAATGATCGTACAATTAATGTTAGAAGATAAGGTTGTATAATCATCATTTAGCTTCACCGTTAGTTTCCCTCCAGTCGCAAAATACATTTCATGTTTAGGAATACCGCGCCAAGCTACGTACATTTTCTTTAAAATAATACGAATATCTTCGCGATCTTCTTCAAAGATCTCAGTTGTCCCACTTAATGAATTCTTATAATGAAGATGATACACCTGCATTATTCTAAAATCATGGCATTCGGTATGCTCTCTAATATCGCTTGGTTCTTGAGGTTGAGATTCTTGTCTTGAGTTATGACGGCAACTAACAATAAGATTTCGTGTATTTAAAGGCATTGAAATGGGGATATTCTGCTCAGCACTTTTTTGTGCACACCACAAATGATATGCCTCTAACATACTTGCCGTTATAACTGTCCCGGCGACAAATCCAGCAATCTTTGGATGACGATCTGCTATAGATTTTAAACAATCCATAGCTAAAATAAAATGCGGCGTTATAAAAATAACTAATAAAAATATTCTTTTAATCATTTTTGTGTTTTTTGAGCAAATTTATAACCGACTAACCCCGCATTGTAGCACATTAATAAAAGTAAAGGAGCTGCATTAAGATTATAGATTTTTTGTTCGTAATGAACTACGAGCGGCATTAATACAGAGTTGATAACTGGTCGATTCACTTTCACTGCTGATAATGCTCCTCCCACCGCAATAATTGCACCCGTTTGAGCAATATATTTTAAAATAGATTTTAGTTTTGACTGAGAAGTGACATTAACCTGTTTTTCATGAGTATCTTTAAGCAAATCATCAACTTGGTTAGTAACCTGAATAAGCAGCTGACCATATAAGTGTATTCCACCTGCTCCTATAGTTCCTGCCATCAAGTCTTTCATCGGAAAGTGTTCTTTTAAAAAAGAACGTACTTCTGGAATACTTTGCTGCGGAAAACTTATTAATAATAAACTAGCAAACAAAAATAATTTCATAAGACCCTTATAGTGAATTGTTATTTCATTTTACTTTGATGTATCATCCAGATCAATAGTTAACAATTCATGCCAAATGGTCGTAAAACATTTTGATCGCTTTTCTTTTTTGACTAACCATGGTCGATTTTCATACTCTGTTCCGACTGCTGCAAAAGTAAGTTTTTCAGTTCCCCATTTGGTAGTCACTCGATCAAATGCATGCATAGCATTATCTTGTTTATCGGCATGTTCATTATGCTCATAGATATTCATCTGTTGCGCATCAGCATCAACAATATCATTGAGCATAATTCCCACTTTTTTATAAATCAGACCAGGTTTGTATATTTTATCAATGCATGCTTTTGCAGCACTAATAAGATCCGGCGTGTAAGAAGTTGCTTTTGATAAAGTTACACTGGCACTTTCATAGTAGCGAAACTCTTGGCCATATTGTCGAATGATTACAAATGCTGATACATGTCCTGCAATCAATTTTTGCTTGCGTAATTTTCGGCCACCGCTGCTTGCGTGCGTTGCTGCTGCTTGGTATAAATATTTTTTACCGGTGACTGCATTTCCAAATGAGCGAGAAACCACGAAGCTCTTATTCGACTCTACCGTTTCATCGATTGCAAAACAGGGAATGCCACGTAATTCATGTACCATCTTTAATCCGATGATACTCATTTTTTTGCGCACCCATATATCATCAGCATATTTTAAATCTTTTGCGGTTTAATCTGATTGGCGATTAACATTTTTGCATATCGTCTGCCAACGCC
>CAYSAX010000161.1:0-2111 GCA_964429045.1 uncultured Pseudomonadota bacterium | reverse complement strand
GATCCCGGGGGCGGTCCAGCCAAAGACGTTCCTCGGCAAGTACGCCGCGGGGTTCGGCGGCAACCGCATCGCGGCGGAGCTCTCCGGCATCAACGCGATGAAGTACGTTTGGTTGCTCTACGTCATCGTTGGCTTCTTCGCCGCGATGGCGGGGGTCGCTCGCGCCAGCTATATGTCGCTGGGCGACCCGCTCTCCGGCGACAATATGGAGCTCGACTGTATCATCGCTGTGCTGCTGGGCGGCACCGCGTTCTCCGGGGGTGAGGGCTCGGTCGACAAGACCATCGTCGGCGCGCTAATTATCATGTACATTACCACCGGCCTGATGACCGTCCTTCCGGCGTAATGGAAAAACTTGGCCAAGGCCCTTACATCGCTGCACGAAAAGCCTATTGGCAATTAGTATCTTCAGTACAAGAATGTGACGCCGTTAAAGCTCATGATGCTGTAGCAGCAGTAAAAAAAGCGCGCAGTCAGTTTTCCTGGTCGCAAAAATTAGGATTAACCTATTTTACTGCTGAAGGCAACTATCCTTATTATGATTACAAAGAACGGATAACAAGCGATGAAGCACTCGCACGTGAAGTTTTAGATAAATTATCTTATTGCACAGATGTTGCTCGCGCACAAGAATTAATCAGCTCACAAGATCGAAATTTTCCGATTAGAGTATTAGCAACGCGAGAATCTCATCGCACTGACGGATTTGCGGGGAATCATTTTCAAAATGCAGCAGTATTAGAAGCATTTTATAAACTCAGAACACCGCTCAATAGCGCACAGCTTCTTAAATATGCACAAAAACACAATAATATTGCGGTACAAAAAGTTATACGAGACCACAATCCTGATTTAAAAAATTAATTATCAAGTAGAATTTTTTACTGCATTGCAAATAGAATTGTATTTTTACAAAAATTGCAACATTTCTTTCTTCATTTTACGCATCAGTATGCTATAATCGAAGTGTAGTCATATTTTATAACACTATATAAATAGAGGTTTATTATGTTATCTAAAAAACTGTTATTGTCATTATTAATAACATCTGCATTTGTCTCACCTATCATAAATGCAAATCAAATACCTAATACAAATATCGCGATCAGCGATCAACAATTAAAAGATAAGCTTCATCACCTTATCAAGACAAATCACATTAATCACCTCTCCATTTTTGATGAAGAACAAAAAAACTTTAAGAAATATACAAAATTTTCTAGAGTTGATGAAAATATAGGTTATCACGCATACAAAATAGCCCATCAATTAACGACAGATCTTCATTCCCATTATCAATCACCGTATTACTTACCGCCATCTATTTCATATGCATATCTGGACCTCGCAAAATTATATCCTGAGTTTTTCTCACAACCAGGTAATACATATTTTGCGTACTATGATAGTAGAGATCTCATTTATGCACGAGTTATGGATGATCCATCACAACCTATATTATTTATAAAGCTAAAAGCAAACTATGATCCTAAGGATCACTATGTTCAATGGGGAGAAACTTCTTCAGACGCTTTTCAAGGTTTCGAGTCTCATTTTTACGTTGTATCGAAATAAGTAAATTCGCTACGTTAAAAAATACCCGGCGTAACTGCCGGGTATTTTTTTTATCGTATCGATTGGTAACCGCCTAGCTCACCTTTTTTGGAAATCACAATCTGCCAGAGTTGAATGCTGCGTGCTCTAAATAATCCGGCGCAAGATAATAAATAATAATTCCACATGCGATAAAAACGATCCCCATA
This sequence comes from uncultured Pseudomonadota bacterium, assembly GCA_964429045.1. Taxonomy (GTDB): domain Bacteria; phylum Babelota; class Babeliae; order Babelales; family Vermiphilaceae; genus BTUB01. Next base: position 348 of record CAYSAX010000161.1, on the reverse strand, counting down.
TTTTGCTTGAATCTGAGGCCAATTTTTTACAAAATTTTCATGCCAAGCCATTAATGTCTTATCATAATCAGCGCCAAAGTTGTGCCAATCTTCCATTACGAATTTTCCTTCAAGGGTTTTTGCGATTTGGCAAATAGAAGGCAGCATGCCATTCGTAAAGATATATTTGTTAATCCAATCATCGCCGGTTGAATATGATTGATTACTTCCAATGGTATGCAAAAGCATCAAACCATCATCTTTTAAAAGCTTATGACACATATCGATAAATGTTTGATAATTTTTATAACCTACATGCTCAAACATTCCAACACTCACAATCCGATCAAATGTTTCATGTAGATCACG
>CAYSAX010000160.1:0-2130 GCA_964429045.1 uncultured Pseudomonadota bacterium | reverse complement strand
TCGTTGGTAAATGGCTTTTCAGTTTTATTTTTTTTCATAACATCATATTGTTCTTGCGTGAGCTTTTTGCGCAACTCTTGATCATCAGGTTGCGGTGATTCTGATTGCCATGTCTTTTGTAAGAATGCTTCGCGTCCTGAGCCTGCGCGATAAGCCTTATAATGCGACTCATTGGTTTTATAATAATTTTGATGATAGCCTTCTGCTTTAAAAAAATTAGTTGCGGGGATGATTTCAGTAACAATTGGTTTTAAAAAACGCTTTGAATTCTCTAGTTGCTGTTTTGAGAGTAGGGCTAACTGTTTTTGCTCATCATTGTGATAAAAAATCGCAGTACGATAACCGGGACCCCGATCGGCAAATTGCCCCCCCGCGTCCGTAGGGTCAATCTGTTTCCAAAAAATCTCTAAAAGCTTTTTATAGGTCACTTTTTGAGGGTTGTAGGTAATCTGAACAGCTTCGGTATATCCGCGTTGCATATAATCATGATAAGTGGGCTCTTGGCCATTCCCGTTGGCATATCCTGAAAATACCTCTATTACACCATCAAGCTCTTTAAAAGGAGCCTCCATACACCAAAAACATCCACCAGCAAAAGTTGCGGTTTCCATTATACCCTCTCTTTACTCTTTAGTTGTGTTTATTCATACTAGTATTAATACATAATTTATCTGTCCCAATGCAAGTATTGGCAAAGGGAGCTTATTTTCTAAAGGATTTCATGAATATACGGGTTTTATTTATCGGTGATGTTGTTGGTGCTACCGGTCGTGTAATGTTGCAAAAGCATCTGGCGCATCTTCGTCAAAAATTCTCTATTGATGCAACGATTGTAAATGGTGAAAATTCTGCAGATGGCCGAGGAATCACTCCGCGCATTATGGAATCATTTAAGCACCTAAAAGTTGATATAGTAACCTCAGGAAATCATATTTGGGATAAAAAAGATATTATCCCTTACTTGCAGTCTAACAGTGATCTTTTGCGCCCTGCGAACTTTCCCAGCGATTGCCCGGGTACCGGTGTTTCATTCATCAATGTAAAAGGGTATCCACTTGCAGTCATCAATCTGCAAGGGCGTGTATTTATGAAAGAGTTTGTTAGCTGTCCCTTTAGAGCAATAGATTCATTGCTTACTTTTGTTCAGAGCAAAACTAAAATGATCTTTATCGATTTTCACGCCGAAACAACTGCTGAAAAAGCATGTTTTGGTTATTATGTCGATGGGCGTGCCAGCGTAGTGGTAGGAACGCATACTCATGTTCAAACATCAGATGAAAGAGTCTTACCGCGCGGAACCGCTTTTATTACCGATGTGGGTATGGTGGGCGCGCTTAATTCTAGTTTAGGTATGAAAACCGAACCGATTATTCATCAAATGATTAGCCAGATGCCGGTGCGTTTTACCGTTGAGACTGAAGGCCCGGTGGTCTTAAGCGGTGTTTGGGTAGAGATAGACACTGATACCGGTAGAGCCCATAAAATAGAAAGAATTTTGATGGTTGATGACCAAATTGCCATTGATGAAAAAGATTAAAAACAACTTAAGGTATTTATGAAAAAATTAACAATTTTGTTATTAATAGCGATGATATCACCTTTGGTAGGAATGGACGCAAATCATAAACGTTCAGGGATGTATATTTGCTCGCCCACAAATGTTGAACCTAAACGCAAAATAATACGGACGCAGCCAATGACTGCGCAAGATATGCAAGATGCGATGGAAAAAGGTAAACTCATTGCGCAGTATAAACAGTTTTGGCGAAGAGATATATTGGAGCAAAGGCTTGATATTCCTGCTGTACACTTAGATACCATGGTTAATAATGCAATAAACGGACAAGGATTACGTGATTTGACTCTTGATGAATTGCGTGAAAAATTGAAAAATATTCGTAAAAATACCTAATAAACATTAAGGCTCATTGATATGCGTTTATCAACACTCTTTTTGGTTTTTATGTTATTACTGAGCATTCAACAGGTATACGGCGGAGCATACCATTTTTCCCTTGAATATGAATTAGAGGATCATGATGATGACTGGGATTCCTTTACCAATGAAGTAATTCCTATGCATGATTTTGAAGCTAAGAACCTTGATCAAAAACTGATTTATGGAGCATG
>CAYSAX010000159.1:0-2135 GCA_964429045.1 uncultured Pseudomonadota bacterium | reverse complement strand
TCGATAGTACCCATACTGAATAAATTCAGCCAAGTAATCTTGAGATTCACGATCAAGATACTCAATATTTTGAATAAAAAGGTTGCCTTTATCATCAAGTTTTTCGAGCAACGGCTTTTCTAAGCTTTGCATCCCGAAAAGCGGATTAATGCCAAACAGTTTTGCACCGATTTTTGGTGACTTCGATGGCTCTTGAAGGGATAAAACATGCAGCGTTTCACGGGTGCTAATATGATGCAACAGTTCAACCATCGGCAAAAGATCTTGTTCAGGCATTTCAAGAAGGGTTGCTTTTTTAGAGAGCGCTGTTTGCAAAAGGCTGATCTTAAAATTAAGAAGCGTTTCTCCATTGCTGGGGATCAATTGATTAATGAGTTGGCCTGGTTGCGTAGTCTCTAAATATAATAAATAATCCCATTTTGAAGGATCTTTTAAAACGTTTAATTGGCGCGTGATGATATCGGTAAGATCCGGATAGCTGATAATCAGAATGACATTATTTTGCTCAAGATTACATACGCCTGAGATGCTATAACGCGTACCATTTATATCTTTTACCATGAGCGTATAGGGAGATTTATACTCTTCAACTTGGCGGGCAACTTGCTTGCAGGCGCGTGAAAGGGGATGGCCTTCATGAATATTAATATTTACCTTGATCATCTCTTTGGCGGTCTGATTTGCATAAATAAACCGGCGATATTTATAGAAAATAATGCCGATCTCTTTATGTTTTACATTTTTAATAAATGATCGAATGCTTTCTTTGTATTGGCTGATCTCTTGTTGTTTTTTGTATAATTCTTCGTGTAACTCTTTTTCTTGATGAATCAAATGCTCAAGATTTCTGTTTTGAAGTAATTTAATAATATTGCTAATGTAACTGGCAAAAAGCAGCATCTCGTCCCGTTCTACATTGCTATACAATTGTGATCGGCGTGCCCCTTTTTCGATGACTATGAAGCCAACGATACGTTCTTTTTCAAAGATGGGCAGGAAAATATCCGCATTGATCTGATTTAAAAAGCGTACGATCGTGTAGCGTGTTTCATTTTCTTCATAAAAATTACTAAATGCCACCTCATCATAAATGAGAATCTTATGCTCTGCGATAAAGGCACAGACTGCAGGGCTGTGGCTGCTTAAAAATTCTTCAACTTGTGTTTCTAATGAGGCATTTTGAGAATTATTGTTAACCGGATTGCGGAGCATCAGATTTACTTTGCGGAGTGGAATATCAAAGGCTTGTTTAAAAAAACTATTGGTGATCTGAATCAGTTGTGGTATCGAGGTTGCAAAGCTGAGTTGCTCTAAAATAATTTTAAAGTCATCAACAAAATCAAAGGTATGCCGCGATTCAACATGATTGGTGAAGTTTAAAAAACGAAGGCCCATGATATAGCGAATACTATAATAGACAATATAGGTCAGGAGTAACGCTGAGAAACCAACAATCGCATACGTGTAGGGCTTGATACTGCTGAATTTGGTGTGTAAGGCAATTAAAAGTTCTGCAAAGAAGTAGGGGAGCAGTAGATATTTCAGAATAGTACGCATCTGATGATCAAGAATTTTGGGTAAGCTTTTGGAGCGAATTTTGGTGAATACAATATAAATGCTGGGTAAAATTAATAAAAAAAGAATGTAATAAATCGAGTATTTCATCATGGTAAATTCAATGTAATCATTCAATATCGATGATGAATTACTAAATGCGAAGTTACGTTCTACTTCATCAGTTAAGGTGCTATCAAACAATGCGATAACCAGATAGTAGGTGCAAATACAAACACTGGTAATTAATAATAGTTTTGCAGAAGTTGATAATCGTAATTTTTTTTCTACTAAGCTTTTTACAAATAGTGCGAGTGTTTGATATTTGATAATTAAAAATGCCCATGCAATACGAATGCAAAAAACTGAGACGGCATACGGTATTTAAGGTAAAAACAATGAGCAAACGAGCTTAATTCCCCAACTGAGTTCACCCAGCATTGAGCCGGCCAACACCATAATTAAGAGCAAACAACTACGTTGTGTATTGGGAGATCGAAACGTTTGAGGGATTAGTATTCCTAAAATAAAACTTTTTAATGAAATCGATACGAAGAACGTTGAAAAAAGAAAACATGCCG
>CAYSAX010000158.1:0-2232 GCA_964429045.1 uncultured Pseudomonadota bacterium | reverse complement strand
AAAGAGAAATATGGGGATCATATGTAGCTTTTTCAAAAAGATGCTGCTTGCATAAAGCAGAATTTTTAGAAAAAAAGTAACTAACTTCTTTTTGTGCTTGAGAAATTAACTGTTTTAAACTATCAGGAACATCGGCTATTAGAACCACTCCCGCATAATTAAGTTTACTAAAGCATAACAGTAATAGTATTATTTTTTTCATGTATTTATTGTCCTTGTCAGTCAAAATCTTAATTATTTTGCTTAAACATATATTTTCTATAGAACTTAAGATCTTCTATTGCCTGCATGGTATCTTCATGTGCAGTATGCTGTGTTTCTTTTTTTTTATATTTTTCATATTCCTCAGGATACCAGCGCTGCATCACATGTTTAAAGCATGAAATATCCAAAATTTCATAATGCAGTAATGCAGCAAATTGTGGCATATGGTTATCTAAAAATTTACGATCATGCCAAACGCAATCTCCGCACAGAATAGGCTTTAGATTATTATGGGGAGCGCAGTAGGCGTTATAAAATTGTATAAGCCGTTGCTCTGCCTGCGCGAGTGTAATGGTTGATTGTGTAACCTTTTGTAAAAGCCCTGAATTTGTGTGCATCGTAACCACAAAAGGATCCATATTTGGTAATGAGTTATAGTGAATCTCTTGATCTGGCAATTCTGCAATGACATTTAGATTATCGTCAGTCACAATGGCTGCAGTTTGTATAATCAGATCATTTTCAGGGCTCAGGCCGGTCATTTCAAGGTCAATCCAAAAGAGGGTATGCTTAGTTGTTTCCTGGGTCCAGCTCAGTGATTGAGTTAGCATAAGAAAAATTATTAATAATTTACGCATTATTTTTTCCGTGGAGCTAATGGTGGAAAGAAAGCATCATAGTAGCCGGTCATCTGCGGTGAGAAATAACCTTTTTCAAAGAGATTCTTGGTTAATTCAGACAATGTGCCGGGTGTAAACATTCTATGATACCATTGGCCATTTTTGGCGTCGATAATATATGCAAATATTCCGGCTTCTTCTTGCGGCTGTGAGCCGGCAGGATAGATCATTTTACCAGGAATGGTGATAAGGATATCTTCTTGCGCAGGATTTCTACGATTTTTAATGGTGGTAATTCTTCCCCACTGCTTTAAATATTCATCGATGAGTGGAGAGAATGCATGCAATGCAATTGGCTTCCAGCGATCTTGCTCATTGGTAAATTTTTTACTGGTGCGATCAGTATATCCTTGAGTTTCAATGGCTTCTTGCGGGTTAGCAAACCATTGGTTCACCCAATTAGTGTACTTAATGGGAAATACGGTAGCACCTAATCTATCGACTTCGTTAGGATGCTCATGTTTAAAAATAACTTCTTGGGTTCTATTTTTATCATTATGAATAGTAATAGAGGTTGGCGTGTCCTGATATTCTAAAATATAACTAGAACCATCAGGAGTTTGCTTAATTTTATTATTTCTTATGCGCTCTTCTTCTGTGCGTTTTTGTTGTTCATCCCATACTTTTTTAGCTTTAGCTCGTTCTTTTTCAACTGAAGGAAGAGCAACTGTTTCTCGCGGATCTTTAAATGGGGGGAGTGCTATAGGAAATACTTTGTCAGGTAAGACATTTGTAAATTCATTTCCCATGTATTTAGTAAATTCTTTAATTTTTGTAGGCTCTGCTTTCATAAGGGCATCGATAGTAGCTTTGAGCTCTGCACGGACTATTTTATACAATTGTTCATACCATGCATGGGTATACTGATATAAATGTCCTACAGCAGATATCGCGTCAAAATAGTCATCTGCTAAAGAGTTGAGTATAGTCTTAGATTTAACTTCTTTTTGTTCATACAGCTCAAATCTCTTTTTTACTTTTTGATATGCCTCATACATAATAGGAATGCTTTGGGTATTCTTTTGCATGAGTTTGGGTAGTTTTTCAAAGTTTTTTTCGAGTTGAAATAAAATTTGATTAAGCTGCGCATCAAAATTGTTGAGGTCTTGAGTTCTTTGATTTAGAAGCGGGGTGATGAGATTTAAAATGAGCCTATTTTGACTTAAGAGTTTCATCCATGGATCAAAGCGTTCATCGAATTCCCAGCTAAAAACGATTTGTAGTTCATCTGATGTTAGAACTTCTTTCGCTTTTCTTACTAGATCTCTATGGATAGTAACTTAGTTTAAGGTATCAATGTTTGGAATGATAAAAGTATTCATGGTAAGGTTAGACAGATCTGTTTGCG
>CAYSAX010000157.1:0-2238 GCA_964429045.1 uncultured Pseudomonadota bacterium | reverse complement strand
GTCCAATAGAGACGATTGGCTTGCATGCTACTCTCCTTTTTTAAATTAGAGTATTTCTAGAAATTTGTTTTGGTCCACTGCATCGGATCAATTTGCACATTATTCACGCGCATTTCCCAGTGTAAATGATATCCAGTTGCATAGCCCGTTTTGCCTAAAGTAGCGATGGGATTTCCTTTCGCAATTTTTTGACCAACTTTAATATCCGCAAAATTATCTAAATGGAAGAATAATGATAATATTCCAAAACCATGATCGATAATAACGGTATTACCGGTAAAATCATAACGCTCTTTATGTACAACCAATCCATCTTGTGGAGCCCACACTACTGAACGTGGTGCGTTAGCAAGATCAAGACCTTTGTGAGCATAACGTCCTTTTTCTTGAGTAGTTCTTATCGTTCCAAAATCACAAGTAACACGCGCTACATCAATTGGTGCGCAAAATGCCCCGCGCCATAATTTTTCATGCGGTGAATTTTTTATTAATTCGGTAACAACCGTCTCTAATTTGGCCGTATCGATTCCCAGCGTTTTTTCTTCAGCAACTTTTTCAGCGCTTACTTGTAAATTTTGCTTTTTGAAAGGAAACAAAACAATCTGAAATTTATTTTCAAGATTTAAATTATTGCCCACTTTATCGGTCATATCAACAGAGAATAAGTATTCATTAGGAGCTTCTTCGCATGATACCGGGATATAGCATTCGTAAATTGAAGAGTTTTTTGATTCAGGAAAACAATCATAAGCTGCAGACAATGTTTTTAAACGCGCTTCTTTCAATTCTTTATTTGCTTGAAATTGCACATGTAATGTTCTTCCTTGAAAAACTTTGTAATCTGATTCAGAACGCACAAATGCTGCTTGCAATGGCGTATTATCCACAAAGAAGTTACGTTCAATTAATGTTTTATTTTTTGCATACGATGCATCGGTCAATTCAATTTTGATCGCATGCTTTCCATTGTTAATTGTTTTTGAGGGGATAATAAATGGATGCTCGTGTTCTTTTTTGCTCAAACGATAACTGGTAATAAGCGGCTGCCCATCAAGCCACACGGACATATTTCCTTTTTTGTTGCTGATTACTTTACACGCTATATCACCCGCATAAGAGCCATCAGAATCTAAACCAGACATCGTAATTTGTGGCAATGTTGCATCAAAAAAATAGTTATAAACTTTATAACCGGTTAACATGCACACAAATGCAACACAGAGCATAACTCCATAACGAAAACGATAGAGCATAGTAAGTCCTTTTAAAATTTTTTAAAATATTCTGATATACCTAAGATGAATCATCTATAAATATAATTCTTTTTACACCTAAGGTAAATTTGAAGATAGCAATGAAAAAAATTATTTTAATTACATTATTGTTCAGTCTCATCACTCATCCGATGGACAGAGCAGCAAAAAATACATTACTGTGCGCATATGGACTTGCAATGCTTGGATTTGGAGTAAGTTATCTTTATTGCAAGCCGACAACTGAAACAGACCAATGCATTGTTAGAGGAGCTACTTCGAGTTTTGTGATAGCTTCACTGTTAGCCATTAAAATAAGACAACATTTTCAAAGAAATCAGTAAATATTTGACAGAAAAAAGGACTTATATGAAAAAAATAGTTTTATTTTTTAGTTTCATTTTGATTACACAATCATCATATTCAATGGATCATGCGCGCAGAGCAGCATTATTTGCACAACAAACAGATAGAGAAGCTAAATGGGTGTTGATTGCAAATGCTGCTTATTTTCTTGCTCGCACTGCATATTCTTACAATAATTGTAATTTCGATCTTCAATCACAATGTTTTGGACAAAGTATGTCCAGTATTTCTGAATCTAGTGTCTGGCTAGGAGTTGCAACAGCATCATTTCATGTAGTTACCGTTATTCTTCGAGCACCTACACGCCGATAAAAATACTAAATAGATTATTGCATTGGTGCAAACATCTGCTCCCGCAACTGCGGATCATTGGCACGTGCGTTAATTTCATTTACCATACTCAACGGTGTAGGCTGACCTTCATGAAAATAATCCACTTTAATGAAATTTGGATAACGATCTTTGCCGATTCCTGATGGTTGTAATCCTTTTTCACGTGCACGCTGCAAGAATGCTTGCAGATCCGGACCATTTAATTTTGAAAAATTACCGCCAAATGGAATCTGCTTCTCATCTCCAAACACGCCACCAAATTTATTTATTCAATCCGAAATAGGGC
>CAYSAX010000156.1:0-2253 GCA_964429045.1 uncultured Pseudomonadota bacterium | reverse complement strand
ACTACTTGCTTTACATCGTATGATTTAGCTGCAAATAATTCACGAGCATCTGTGCATGATGGAACTTTTGCCCATACTGCTTTTGCATTGGAAGCAACTGTGAAAGCAACTTCATCCGCAGCGTTTACACACATAACTTTTGCTTGTGTAAATGATGGAACTTTTGCCCATGTTGCTTTTGCAGTTTCAATACCAGGAAATGCTGATGCAGCAGAAACTGAAACTAACATTGCTACGGTTAAGATAGATTTAGAAAAGTTCATAGGATTCCTCCATGAGTGGTTAATAATAAACAACATTTTTTAAATTTTTAAAATTGAATTGGGCCGGCATATTTGGTTAGAGCAAGCGATGCGTAAACAATTGCCGCTAATCCACAACCAAGGCTAGCCACTATATAACGATCAGATCTTTCTTGGTCTTTATTGTGATACATTAGTCCTTTATTAAAACTTGCTATCATAGCGACAGTTGAAGCAGCTGACATTGTCAGTGGATAATTATTGCTCACATGAACAAAGCCATTTCCAGCAGATATTAATCCATTGCCAATCATTTCAAAAATCGGCGTCACGGTAGGCTCTATCGCTTTAACGCCAGCTTTAACTCCAGGCTCTATTGCTTTAGCCCCATATTCAAGACCTTTAGCTAACCCCTTTAATCCTTTACCAGCCAGTACAAATGGCATAGTCAAGACCGTTTCAGTACCTTGAAATACCTTTTCTGCAAACTGTGGCGCTTTAGATGCTAATTGCTTCGCATCATACGCATATGCATGAAAATTTTCTTGCAACATTTGTTGAGTTGCTGGAGAAATAATTTTTGATAAAACTTGTGGTTGTGCCTGCACAGGGATTTGTGTGGCTACTACCAATAACGAAGTTACTAATAAAATATGTTTCATATTAATTCCAATTGAACGGGAAAATATTTATTAAGAGCAGCGACAGTAAATAGTACAGTTGCAATGCCTGAAGCCATTGCACTCGTTACATAGAAGAAAGCTCTTCCTTGACGATTAAATTGCTTGTCATAATAGTCCGCTTTTTTAGCGCTTGCAACGCAAAGACCTAATGAAGCCGCTACACCAACAAGGGGATGATTTTTACCCAGATATTTAACTCCAGATACCAAGCCTGTAGTACTATAATTTAATACTTCAAACGGCATACGGAGAGTAGTTTCTGCACCGGTTAAAACTTCTTTAACAATTTCTCCACCTTGTGCTGCAAGCATTTTTGCATCTGTGCTAATCGCACTACCTACATTTGTAAGCATTTGTTTATGCTCTGGCTTGAGAAGCATTGCTAAAACTTTTGATTCTGCATGAACTGGTGTTTGTGCTGCCAATGATAATAACGAAGTTATTAATAAAATACGTTTCATAATTTTTTCCATTTTATAATTAATTATTTATTTTCAGAGTTATAAAGATATACACTCATCACACCAGCTGCGACTATTGGTAATCCAATTACTGCAGTCATGTAAGGATGCTTTTCAATCGTTTCATGCTTTACCGCATTAAAACCGTCTTTAAGAAAATCTAAAGTTGCATAGATCGTTTTATCTGTTTTTTCTAACAAGTTAGTAGCAATCGGCATATTCGCCGGTAATTCTAATTCAGGATGTTTTAAAGCTTCAGTTGCCACCAAGTCATATAAATCGGTCGTAACATACGCAATATCAGCCTCAGCTTGATTTGTTAATGCTGCCCCTAATGATGAGGCTGCTTTATCAAACGCTTGGTTATGGGATAGTGAAGTTGCAATGTTTGCAACCTTAACACCCTTTTTAGCGTCAATGTTCATTGCGCAACCGAGGGCTAAACCTAAAACAACCAATAAAGATAATAATTTAAAGTTCATAATAACCTCTTTTTTAAAAGATAAATGGTACGTATAAATCAGGAGTATTTATCACTTCTGATACGATTGAAGGGATCGCAAATGATGCATGCGGCTTCACTTCTTTATTAATTTGATTATAAAGCTTTGTATACGCTTGAGCTGTTTTACCATGATCAGGTTCAACCTGGGTCAAAAGACTCACCAGATTGCCATTTGCCTGAGCAACTTCATTGGATAGATCTGAAATAGATACATTGTTAATCTGTTTTAAAATTTCTGCGTACTCAGATGTTTCTTTGGTATGGGTCGCAAGATGAAGGTGTAATTCTTTAAGCTTAGTTGCGGCATCAATACGAGACTGTTTTATGTTGGCTTGGATCTTGTATGTGTCATAAGCACTCAC
>CAYSAX010000155.1:0-2321 GCA_964429045.1 uncultured Pseudomonadota bacterium | reverse complement strand
ATCCTTCAGACGCGCTTTCTCTTGGGTCAGATAGTTTATTTCTGCTGCCTTCTGGAGTAAAAAATGTTGCGCAATTAAGTTATTTAGGAATATATTAAGGTTTCTTAAATACTTATTTATATCATCTTTGTTAAGTTGGGTGCGCAAAAGTGGCAGAAATTTTGCTTCAGGATTATCTAAATTATAGGATCTAAATCGATCTCTTTCTTGGCTAAATTTTATTTACAATTCTACCGGAACTTCTTGAGCTGGTACTCCAGGTGGAGCATCCATTGCTTTTATATTCAGAACTATAGTCAAAAGTAAAGCATATGAAATATTATTTTTCATTATTGATACCTCATTTTTTGCGCGACGCAAGCGGTGGAAAAAAGACATCATAATAGCCGGTCATTTCAGGTGCAAAATAACCTTTTTCAAATAAATTTTTACTTAGTTCTGATAATGAGCCTGTCGTAAACATTCTATGGTACCACTGACCATTTGCAGAATCGATAATATAGGCAAATACTCCCGCTTCTTCTTGTGGTTTGGATCCTGGTGGATAAATCATTTTACCCGGAATAGTTATCAAAATATCTTCTTGACCAGGATTTCTACGATTTTTAATGGTAGTGATTCTACCCCATTGTTTAATATAATCATCAACGAGTGGTGAGAATGCATGAAGTACAATTGGCTTCCATGCTGGTTCTCCTGCTCGGAATTTTGGGCTGGTAGGATTGGTATATCCTTGCGTTGCAATAGCTTCTTTGGCATTAACAAACCATTGATTTACCCAATCGGTATATTTTATTGGAAAAATGTTTTTACCTGATTTATCAATTTCAAATGGAGATTCATGTTTGAATACGATTTCTTGAGTATTATTTTTGAGATTGTGAATGGTGATTGATGTCTGAGTATCTTCAAATTCCAAGATATAGCTGGAACCGTCTGCAGTTTGGTTGGTTTTGGTATTTCTTTTGCGTTCGATTTCTCTTTTAACTTTTTCTTCTTCTAGTTCTTTTGCAACCTGAGCTTTTAATTCATCAAATTGAGCAATGGTAAAGAGTTGCGGTTTTGGAATAAGAGGAAGTTCTGAGGGTAAAACTTTCTGATTTGAGAGCTCAGAGAATAAATTAACGCTATATTTAGTAAACGCGCTAACATCTTTTTTTTGAGCTAATAGTTCACGAATTGTATTGCTAATTTCTGCGCGTATAATTTTATACAATTGTTCATACCATGCATGAGTGTACGAATACAGATAGGCAGCATTAGAAACAACTGAAACCATTTCATCTCTATTGGGAGCAATCATAGCGTTTTTAACATTATTAAGCCCAGCTGAGTTTACTTTGATAATAGATGGAAGCTTATTATAGGTTTTGGTAATAGGAGCAAAAGTATCGAGTACATAATTTCTTGTTGTATATGTTTTCTCATCGATTTTCTTTATTTCGGGGGCTAAAGGAAATCCTAAATCAGTTATTAAAAGACTTTCGCTGAGTAAATGAAGCCATGGATCGTGCGAGAATCCCCATTTAATGGCAGTTTTAAGTTGATCAGTAGTAAGTTTTTCTTTGTGCTCTACTAATGAGCGATGTGCTGCTAATTCATTAAGAATCGCTATTGAAGGGGCGGTTAATATGTATCTATTTTCTTCTACTTTTCGAGCGCCAAGTTTAGTGTGTATTTGGGCATCTTTTATTTTTAACTCTTCTCCATAATTGTTAATATAAAAATGATTAAATAAATCTGAAATAAGATAATGTTGTGCAAGAAGCAAGTTTGCGAAAACATGTAAATAATCTAAGTACTGATCAATGTTGTTATCTTTGCCAAGGTTGTCACGCAATTTTTTAATAAAATAGTCTTGTGGCTGATCTAAACGATATCCAATAAATCGCTTCTGTTCTTCATTAAATTTATCTCTAAGATCCGCAGAAATTTCTTGTTCTTGAGTTTTTTGAACTAACGGTGTGCCTTGGGGTGGCTTATCCATAGAAAATGATGGTGGTATGAGCAACGGTATTATTGCCGGTAAAACAAAATATTTTTTCATTATATTTCCTCTATTTAAATTCTTGAGTTTTAAAATAAATTACGTTAAAACTCAGATCAAACGTAAGAATTTAAAAAAAGAGTTTTATGAAGCATCTTGTAATTTTAAGTACGCTGTTACTTTCAACAGCGTTAGCAAAAGACGCATCGATTCCCATCTTTGATGATCCTCATCTGGGTAAAACGCATTTTATTGTAGGGCTGCCACCCGAAAAGATTGCGCAAAAGCACAGCTCATGTGCTCCAACAAACATTCCCGGATTGTTGCAGTGCAA
>CAYSAX010000154.1:0-2342 GCA_964429045.1 uncultured Pseudomonadota bacterium | reverse complement strand
CCAAACTCATTGAGCTAACACGTTCAGCTAATAGTGAAGTTTTGGTCTCTATCACTTCTTGACGCTTTTCGAGAACTTTTTCACGTTTTTTGAAATCATTTTCGTTACTCGGTGTTACTTCTATCGCTAATTTACGAGGAAGCAGATTGTTGCGTGCAAAACCATCACTAACTTTGATGATTTCTCCGGCTGCCCCTACTTTTTCAACATCTTGTAGTAAAAAGACTTTCATGTGCACTTTTCCTTTACGCAGAACTAATATTCATTAGTCAGTATAAAGCAACTCATGCTTTTTGGAAACCCCGTATATGCATTTTTTCATCTGAATCCTGAGTTATAGTACACGAAAGCCCCACAGAGCCTGAATTGGGTCTTATCAGCGTTGCAGTCAGCAACAATTTTTGACCTGTTTTATTAATTTCTATCATCCCTTGGCAATTAGGAAGATCAACGTGTATTACCCATGGATCGTCCAATTCTTGTGCCTTTTGGTAATTGGCAGCAACAATCCGAATTCCATATTCCAGCAAACCCTGCAAGAGCGCCTGGCTTTGCTCATGCTTAATCCGTTGTAATGAAAACTGTTCTAAAAAAGTTGCACTTTTATAGGTTGCCAATCCGACTAATAGCAGCATGCTGGTGATGGTCAAAACAACCAAAACACAAGATCCCTTGGCCGTGCTCTTCACGGTATTATCCTATTTGAAAGCCATGCCACACTGGTTATCGGTTCCATGTCATCCAGAGCTATAGTACTTTGAACCGAAATAACGCGATTATTTTTTTTCTCAATCCAGTAATCAAAATGATCAACATGATTGGAAACTAACGCATTACTTTTCTTATTCCAATGCTCATATTTAAAATCATAATCGCCTGTAATGCGATAGAGTTTATTATTATGAAAATGCCAACCGATATCGGCTTCAATTGTTTTACAAATCAATTCATGCGGCCTTTGCACCCAATCATCACTCATATCGCTGGCATGCTTAATATCATGATTCCATAAATCTTGAGCCGCGTAGAGCGACATTAGTTTATTACTCCGATTAATGTAAGAAGCAAGTTGTAAATAATTTTTTGCAAAAAATTCTGTCGCAAAAAAACTAAGAAACATCATAATACAACAATAGACCATACATTCCGTTAATGAAAATCCCACCCTATTCATTGTAATGCTCCGCATATAAGGTTTGTAAAACAACGGTATTGTTATGTAATGAAGTAACGGTAATAGTAACCAGAGATAGCGCTGGAAGATTATCTACTGCATCTGCATGAATGGTAAGCGGTGTATAATCATACGCAATAGTGTACTGTTTTTGTGATTCGATCTGTTCATGATCAACAATTAATCGCTGCACTGCTTCTCGTGCGATGGATAGCCCTTGCATCCGTTCTTGCGTACGATTGCGAATTGAAGCAAGATAATACCAATAAGAACCGATTATAGTTGTCATTGAAACAAATAAGAGCAATGCAACTAAAGCCTCCATCAACAAAACACCTTTAGACAAAGATCTATTTACATGAAAAGAGCACATATAAAAAAAATCCTTTTTATGGTATATATAAAAGAAAATATCAACCTTATTAGCAATAATAACTACTAAGAGGCACCTATATGAAGAATATCATTCAAAAGTCCTTTAAGATGCCCATTATTCTATGGGTTTTGTTTTCAATAATGGTACCAGTTACCATTCATCCTCGTACCGACACTGCTGCCGGATGGGATCTTTCTGATGAAGATATGAAGTTCTTGGAACAAGCGCAAAAAGATGTGCAAAAATATGTCGAAGCACTTCCTACTGAAAGCTCATTGCGCGCTAAAGGCTTTACCGAGGATCAGATTAAAAATGCAGAAACTAAAGAAAAATTCGATCGTGAAGTTGAGCGTTTATCAAAAATGTCTGAAGAAGATCTTTTAAAAGAGATTGAAAAGGCAATTACTGACGCCTCTACTGCACAACCAGCACCTGAACCACAAGTTCAACCATCTAAACCGGTCGCGCCAGAAGCACCCGTGGCTAAGCCAACTCCGGCTACTAATGCAAAACATCATGCTGCATTACAGTTAATCGATTTAACGATCACTGGTATCACCAATTTCTTGCGCAAAGCACAAATTATGGTTGAGCTGCCAAGCAAGATACAAACATGGCAAAAAGATGGAAAACTAAGAAATTGGCCAACATCCCTCTCTTGGAATAGCTTTAGAACCCAAGTAGAAGAGCTAGAAGCAAAACTACATAAATTAAAAGATAGAGATCCTAAGTCAAACAATTACCGATATCTGGATGATTTTATTAAAGATGAAGGCACGTACAATAACGTCA
>CAYSAX010000153.1:0-2345 GCA_964429045.1 uncultured Pseudomonadota bacterium | reverse complement strand
GATGAATATTATTGACATTCTTTCTATCCAACTCCTTCCAACATACCGGAATCTTAAAGGGATTGATTACTTAAGAAAATTCCTTTACAATTAGGCAACTGGAAGGAGACGGAATTTTAAGAGTTGTTTGACTCAAAATCCGGTGAGGGCAACCTCGTGCGGGTTCAACTCCCGCCTCCGGCGCCATATAATAAATTGTAATTGTCATCAAGACAATAATTCTATAGAATTAGAAAGGCAGAAGACCAAGATATGAGAAGATATAATTTAATATTTACAATGGTATTTTTAACCGGTTTTTTTCTATTTGTGTCGCAGTTTGCTGTTGCTTATGCTGAAGGAGACAGCGCCCCTGATTTTACTTTAAAAGATATGTCCGGTAATGATGTGTCTCTATCATCATTTAAAGGGAAGCCTGTCCTTCTGAATTTCTGGGCAACCTGGTGTCCATATTGCAGGAAAGAAAGGGCGCACCTTAATACGCTATATAAAGACTACAAGGATAAGGGGCTGATCATAGTATCAGTTTCAACGGACAGTTCAGTAAATGACGTTAAAAGATTTTTAGTAAACACACCCTCTGATTTTATTGTCCTTTCCGATAGTGAAAGGAAAGTGGCGTCATTATACAACGTTGGGGGACTCCCGACGTCTGTTCTTATAAGCCGTGAGGGAATTATTAAGAATCAATTAATAGGCTTTCAGGAATGGACGAGCAGCAGCTCAAGACAGCTTATTGATAAATTACTTAAATAGTAGTTTGTTGCCTTGACAAATTATTGGCCTATGATTAGAATTTCTCACACTTTATATAATCTTAAGGGCCTTAAATCGATTATTAAAATCAAGGAGGGTTAAAATGTATCCTGACGATATTAAATATCACAAAGAACATACCTGGGTAAAAATTTCGGGCAATAGAGCAACTGTGGGTATTTCATTCTATGCGCAGGAGTCGCTTGGTGACATTGTGTATGTTGACGCCCCGGATATGGAATCCACGGTTGAGGCCGGGACAGAGCTTACTCAGATAGAATCTACAAAGGCAACTTCATCGGTAATAAGCCCTGTGAGCGGGACCGTTATTGAATTTAATGAAGAGTTATCGGATGCCCCTGAGATAATAAATGAAGACCCTTACGGTAAGGGCTGGATTGTTGTTATTGAAGTGGAAGACGATTCGGAGCTTGATAATCTGATGGATGCCGATGTTTATGAGAAATATCTTGAAGATGAGGTAAAACTAAAATAGTGAAGATTACAATGCTGGGAGCGGGCCCGGGCGGTTACGTTGCTGCAATCAGGGCTGCTCAGCTTGGAGCTGACGTCACGGTAATAGAAGAGAGCGAAGTAGGCGGCGCCTGCCTTAACCGGGGATGCATCCCGACCAAAACTTTAATAGCCTCGGCAGAAGTTCTGCACAAAGCAAGGAATGCGCAGAGTTACGGACTTGAGCTTGACGGGACTATTTCACCCAACATTCAAAAGATCGTTGAGAGAAAAAACAGGGTTGTCGATATACAGATAAAGGGAATCCGAGGTCTTTTGAAATCGTGGGGAGTAAAGCTCATTGAAGGAAGAGGCGTTATCGTTGGTCCCAAAAAGATAAAAGTAACATTGAAAGATGGTTCAACAGAAAGTGTTGAGACTGATAAAATCATTATTGCCACCGGCTCTAAACCGGCACAAATACCTGTTTTCCCGTTTGACGGCAAACGTATTTTGTCCAGTGATGACGCAATTAACCCTGATTCAATTCCTCAGAGCCTTCTTGTTGTGGGCGCCGGTGTAATAGGGTGTGAGTTCGCATTCATATATAATGAATTCGGCGCTGATGTTACAATGGTGGAGATGATGCCTAATGCGGTGTCCACGGAGGATGAAGAAATATCCAAACTGCTTGAGAGAGAGCTGAAGAAAAAGAAGATCACGCTTTTGACAAATACCAGCGTTGAAAAGGTTGATGTAAAAGATAACTGTGTATCGGTCCGGCTTTCCAATGGAAAGACGGTAGAAGCTGAAAAAGTCCTTGTGTCGATTGGAAGAGCGGTAAACAGTAAAGGCATAGGTCTTGAGGCTGTTGGAGTTAAAACAGGACAGAGAGGCGAGATTATTGTCGATAGCAGCATGCAGACAAATATTGAAGGTATTTATGCGATAGGCGATGTTGTCGGTGGCATCATGCTTGCTCATCTTGCATCAAAAGAGGGAACTGTTGCCGCAGAAAATGCCTTGGGCGGGAATTCTGAAGTTAATTACGATGTAATTCCTTCAGCCATTTTTACCAGTCCCGAGATCGGCTCGGTCGGACTCAGGGAAAAACAGGCGGCTGAAAAAGGGATTAA
>CAYSAX010000152.1:0-2492 GCA_964429045.1 uncultured Pseudomonadota bacterium | reverse complement strand
TTTTCCCCCATCTGGATACCAATCGAGCTCTAATACGAATCGTCTTGTTCCTTTGTTATTCACAGAATTACCACGTTCTTGTAATGCTTTGTTAATATCTTTGCCGCCACCCCATTGATTTTGCACAATGGTCTTCCATTGATAATACGTATATTTAGTTGATGCATAGGGACGCGTTAAAATCTCTTGTTTTTTAGTCTGCTTATCCGCTGGTTTATCATTAAAGATTATTAAGCGTTTATTATTCTTAACCATCCAACCAATTGTTGGCCATCCTTGCTGTGATGGATCCCAGTCTTCTGGACGTAAAAGAAACGGTACAACACCAGATTTTTCAATGGCATCATCAAGCATATCTTCCTTAGCTCCACGATCAAATAACACGTAGTTCTCAAGTTGAATCGTAATAATTTCATCAGGGTATTTTTCTAGAAACTTTTTAATCGGCCCCAATCCACTACTTGCAAAGCCAAGGGCATCATTGCCCGGCTTCCACGGTTTATAAATCCACTTATTGGATACATCACACGCTCCGTGGCACATACTAACCGTGCAACCATCAGAACCAAATACTCCGGCCGTTTTTTTCCAACAACGTTTGTAAGTATCTAATTCAAAACCACGCACTCCGCGTTCAAGTTGCTCTTCAATTGTGTAATATTGATTTGCATAGACATAACCATAGCGTTCTGCAGAATAGGCATTATGGGTTTTAAGCCAACATACTTGATCATAACGGCGATCTTGCGGCGGCTTAATGAATAATTCATTTGGTCCTGAATTTGAGGTTTTTTGACCATAAAAGGAGAATGTGATCCCTACCATGACTATGGCTAACCCTAAACCCAATATCTTCTTCATACTACCCTTTATCCTTTAAACTTTTCTATTTGTAACGGGCCTCATAAAAACCCTGCTTTTAACTCATTTCAAATAGAATTTTTTGACAAATAAGCAATTTTTCTTATACTATTTATATATCTATTCTGGAGGTTTATAAGATATGAATACAAGATTACCGTTCTTTTTCTCACTTTTACTTTTGTGTAGTGCACCCTTAGTAGGCAAGCTACCCCCCTCAATATTAGACACGATCAATGTCTGTTATTTATATCCTGCATCTCAAGAATTACCATCAAAGCCGTTGACCACCATTCCTGAGCTCGCACAATACATACAAAAAAAAGAGACTGTTCCCACCCAAGTATCGCTTTCAGTTCCAGAAAACAAACAGATTCCAGTGTGGGGCTTTAAAAAAGGCTTGCCTACCGGTATAAGAACACCCATATTTATAAATTCCGGCCCGCGAAATGACATCATTGGCAGATTTTTTCATGGCGGTAAAGGTAATGGCGTACGCTGTACTAACCCATGGATTAAACACTCAGTAATAAATGTGCCCGTAGTTACTTTCGACTATTTCTATAATAAAGAGTTTGATTTTGGACAAGGGGTAAATCTTAATTGCCTCAATAACGTCTATGTAACCTTGCAGCGTAATAACCCTGAAGCTCCCCTTATAATGGCAGCGACCTGTATTGGTGCCAAAATAGCACTTGAGTACGCAGCAAATTATCAGCCTACCAATATGGCAGCCATGATCCTTGAATCTCCGTTTATCGATGCAAATAAATTATTTAATAACTTACAAAAATCATATTCACACAATGCAATACCGCTTTCAGTTGAATCGATTTTAAAATGGTATTTCCCTGATGCACAAGCGGCACTTTCTAGACCTCATGCAGATATCAGCAAGATTACAAATACCATGCCAATCTTTATCGCGCATCGCTACAATGATACCTATTACTCAAATGTAGAGCTTAAGGAACTTGTTGATCAACTGCGCTCAAATGGCAATCAGAATGTATATCTCTTGGTCCTCCAAGATAATAAGCATGGCCACGGTCATATTAATAACATTCCTGAGTTTTCATTGGCAACCAATGCCTTCTTGGCGCACTATAATTTACCGCATGATAAAGAAAAAGCTCAAAAAGGCGCTTATCTATTGGCCACAGCACTCAATAACGCACAAGCACAAACAGTTGAGCAATGGGCTGTTATAAAAGCATAAATGCAAAAAAAGACGCCGTTTAAAAACGGCGTCTTTTTTTTGTAAAAACTATTTTTTAATTTCCAAAATGAATGCTTTGAATTTGCTCATTTAAAATATCATTTGCAACATTATTATTGCTAATTCCTGGTTCAATCTTAAATGGTCGAACCAGATTACCTGCATCATCTTTATAGATATCAACTTTGTAGTTTTTAATCAGTCCGGCATTTGCTACTTCAAGTTCTGTAAGCACGGGAAAGTGAGTTGCCAAAATATAAAGACTGTTTTCTAATGAAGCTAAATTTTTAGCTACCTTTATGGCTGCTTCAGCAGCATTTACCGAATTAGTGCCAGTAAATAACTCATCAATAACTACAAAACCAAATTCGTTTTCCTTTAAGGAAGCCATGGTTTCAGTCAGCATTTTTGC
>CAYSAX010000151.1:0-2493 GCA_964429045.1 uncultured Pseudomonadota bacterium | reverse complement strand
TAAGAAAAATCGTCGTCTTTTTTTTGCATCATTAGGAATAAATGACGTAGTTTTATTTAAATCAGTAAAAGGCACAGAGTTAACCAAGAAACCATGTCGCCCCTTTTTATCTGAGGTAAAGAGAGGCATTTTATTAATTAAAACAAAAGGACAGGATGTTATCGACAGCCCTGTAAACTCTGATGATGATAATATGCCAGACATTCCAGAGTCTGAAAAAACTGATGTAAGTGAAATTATTGCCCGAATACAACAATTAAATCATAGTAATTAATATATGAAATTTGATCAATTTACTCATGCCAGTCAGGAGCTCATTCAAAAAGCTGCTGCGCTTGCGCAAGAAAAAAACAATCCAACATTAACACCACTCCACTTGCTGTCAACCGCAATTAATGAAGATTTTTGTCGATCATTTTTCTTTAGCTTGGGAATTAATCTTGAACAGTTACAAAAATTTATTGAACAAGAACTAGCAAAACTTCCAAAGGCGCAGGGCACACAACTAGCCATTGATCAAGATTTTCAAAATTTTATTCAAGCATGCATTAAGCAAGCACAAGAACTAGGCGATCAGTATGTCAGTTTAGAGTCGTTTTTATTGAACTGGTCAACTACGCCATACTTACCACAGTCAATACGTGACTTTTTTGCACAATCTCGGTTTACTAAACAAAGAATCTTGGAACACATGAACGAGATCCGAAAAGGGAAAACCGTGAATAGCCAAAACGCCGAAAAACAATATCAGATATTAGAAAAATATTGCATTAACGTAACCAAACAAGCCCGCGATGGTAAGCTTGATCCGGTTATTGGGCGGCATGAAGAGATTCGGCGCGTCATCCAAATATTGTCACGTAGAACAAAAAATAATCCGGTGCTTATCGGAGAGCCAGGCGTTGGTAAAACAGCAATCGTTGAAGGAATTGCGCAACGTATTGTAAATCATGATGTTCCTGAAAGCTTACGCAACAAGCAGATCTTTGCGCTGGATTTAGGACTATTAATTGCCGGTGCAAAATATCAAGGCGAATTCGAAGAACGATTAAAAGGGGTTCTTAAAGAAATCGAAGATGGCAAAGATGACATCATTCTCTTTATCGATGAGATGCATATGCTGGTCGGCGCTGGATCATCCGGCGGTGGCATGGATGCTTCAAATTTATTAAAGCCAGCACTTGCACGGGGAACTCTCCATTGCATTGGTGCTACCACCTTAAAAGAATATAAAAAATATATTGAAAAAGATGCCGCACTTGAACGACGCTTCCAACCGGTATTAGTTGAAGAGCCGAGCATTGAAGATGCAATATCTATTTTACGTGGATTAAAAGAACGTTATGAACTGCATCACGGCATTCATGTAAAAGATCAAGCATTAGTTGATGCGGTTTTACTTTCTTCAAAATATATTCCAGATCGCTTCTTACCCGATAAAGCAATCGATCTAGTTGATGAAGCAGCATCGATGATCAAAATGTCAATCACCTCTCAACCAGAAGCAATCGATAAGCTTGAGCGAAAGATTCGTCAACTTGAGATTGAAAAAGTTGCACTTGCAAAAGAGAAAGATGGTGATGTTTCTAAAAACCGCCTTGCAGAACTTGAGAAAGAACTTGCGAATCTCAAAGAACAGCATCAAAAGATGCTTGCAACGTGGAAAGCAGAAAAAGCCCCAATCGATAAAATCAATTCTTTAAAAGATCAAATTGAAACGGCTAAATTGCAATACATGGCAGCAGAGCGCGAAGGGGATTATGCCAAAGCATCTGAAATTAAATATGGCAAGATTGCAAAATTAGAAGCAGAAGTGGTCAAAGAACAAGAAAAACTTAAAAAGCTTGATACCAATCTCATCAAACAACAAGTTGATGAAGATGATATCGCTGCAGTGCTTGCACGCTGGACCAAAATTCCGGTAGCAAAACTCCAAAAGAGTGAATCAGAAAAACTTTTGGCTATGGAAGAAACACTTAAGATGAACGTCATTGGCCAAGATGAAGCAATTGAAAAAGTTTCTCATGCCATTCAGATGCATCGCGCAGGATTGACTGATCCAAATAAACCGATCGGCTCATTCTTATTTTTAGGCCCCACGGGTGTTGGTAAAACTGAAGTGGCAAAAACAGTCGCAGACTTTTTATTCAATGATCCTGCAAAAATGATTCGAATTGACATGTCCGAATACATGGAAAAGCATGCAGTCGCCCGTTTAATTGGTGCTCCGCCCGGATATGTGGGCTATGAAGAGGGCGGTCAATTAACCGAACAGGTGCGTAGAAATCCCTATTCAGTCATTTTATTTGATGAAATTGAAAAAGCACATCCAGATGTCTTTAACATCTTTTTGCAAATTTTAGATGAAGGGCGATTAACCGATTCACAAGGCCGCACCGTCTCATTTAAAAATACGATCATCATCATGACTTCTAACATCGGATCTCATATAATTTTAGAAGCAAAAGAACTTACTGATAAAGTTAAAGACCA
>CAYSAX010000150.1:0-2553 GCA_964429045.1 uncultured Pseudomonadota bacterium | reverse complement strand
TCATTTTTGGATCTCACGTAAAGGGCGTTGCTATTGGAGCTGTTTTTGTATTCAATTGAACTTTCACTGTGTCTGAACTGATTAAGATCGACTATAATTTTATATTTAAAGCGTGGATTTTGAATGTCTTCAAAGCTCGATACTATTCCTTTAATATCAACTACCTGGTTGCAAAATTGTTTATAAAATTTTTTTTGAGATTCAAGTTGTAAAAAGCAAAGGAATGAGCCCAAAAAAAAGAAAGCCGGTAGAAGATAAAAAAGAAGATTATGGCGATTATTTAATTCTTTATAGGTAAGTCCTGCAAGAATCGGAATAATTATAACGAGAGATTGCAGGCCAAAAGGGACATGCAAAAATTGCATGCTAATACCTGTAATTAATGAAAGGGTTACATAAAAAAGATTATGCATTCCTAATGGAATAAACCAAGAAAAAGATAATTTATATAATTTGCTGTTTATCATAAGTGCTGCTATTACTTTAAAAGAAAGGCTTTAATTGTCAAATAAAAGCCACTGGGGCATAATAAAATAAAAACTTTCTTTCTTAGGTAAAAAATGCAATCAGTACGCAAACATGTGCTTTCCAATGGTCTTACTATTTTAATCTATCCTGTTTCTACCATACCCAAGGTGGCCGTTCAACTGTGGTATAACGTTGGATCCAAGGATGAAAAGGATGGTCAAAGAGGACTTGCTCATTTGCTCGAGCATATGGTTTTTAAGGGTACTGATATACTTTCGGAATCGGATATAAATCTGATTTCACATAAATTATCGGGTAACTGCAACGCATTTACCAGTCATGATTATACGGGCTATCTTTTTGATTTTCCAAAGCAGAATTGGCATGTATCGTTGCCTCTTTTAGCTAATTGCATGAGAAAATGTTCATTTAAAGAAGATTTGCTAAATGCCGAGCTTAAGGCGGTAATCCAAGAGCTCAAAATGTATAAAGATGATTATTACACGAGCTTGTGCGAAGAGATGATAAGCGCAATTTTCGCAGATCATCCGTACCATTATCCTATTATTGGTTATAAACAAGATTTGTGGGATATCACGCGCAAAGGGCTTTTAGACTTTTATTATCAGCACTATATTCCCAATAATGCAACTCTGGTTATTGTCGGTGATGTAGATGCAGATCAAGCATTGTTAGATGCAAAAAAGGCCTTCGAAGATATTAAACCGGATCTTACTTATAAAAAAGAGGTTTGTCCGACAAGTAAAGATTTGAGTAGCAAATCAATTACTATGTATCGAGATATTCAGCAACCGATGGCTTTATGGGCTTGGACTATTCCTGGGTTGCGCGATAGCCACTCGCGTATTGTTGCAGATTTAGTGCGCTGGATTTTAGGAGAAGGCAAAGGCTCAATTCTGTTTAAATTATTGGTTGATGAGCTGGGGCTTGCTACCGATATGCAAGTTGATCTGTATGAACTATTTGATGGGAATATTTTATTTATTCACGTGGATCCGATAGATCAAAATGCTATTGGCCAAATTGAACAGATTATTAAAGACGAACTTAAAAAATTAATGAGGGACGGGATTACTGTCGCACAACTGCAACGCGCAAAAAAACAGATGCAGATGGAAAATCTCCTACTTTTTGAAAACAATCAAAAAATTGCTAATGAGCTGGGAAAATTATACTTGGCAACCGGCAATGAACTTGAGATTTTCAACAATGATCCAGAACATATTTCCCTTGCTCAAGTAAATGAATTTATTAAAACATATCTGCTTTGGTCGCGAGTAAATACTGGTCAATTGCTGGCAATGGAAGAAGGTCAGATTAAAGATTGGCTTAAAATCCAAGAAGAGTCTGATAAACAAGATGAAGTAATTCTTTCTCGAAAAGTACGTGAATCAACGGTTGAATGTGGCATTTACGTCGAGGAAATTATTGCGCAAGAAGCAGTAGAATTTAAATATCCACACGCAAAAAAAGAAGTTCTGGATAATGGTCTCATTCTTTTAACTCATACTAATCCCAAAACACCAAAAATCGATCTTATTTTAGATTTACAAGTACGATCATTTTATGATCCTGAAGATAAACAGGGACTTTTGAATTTTATGCGGCATTTGTTAGTCGAAGGTACCAGTTCGATGAATGCTCAAGAATTTTGTGATGCTGCTGAATCGCGCGGAATTAGTATTGATGTCGGTGGGGGCATTATTACTATGAGTATGCTTAAACAAGAGTTTGAGTATGGACTATCACTCTTAGCACAAATATTAACTGAAGCCTCTTTTGATAAAAAAAGTATTGAAAAAGATAGGCAGCAATTGTTTGCTGATGTTGCATCATATTGGGATTCCCCTCATGAATTTGCCGGTCAATTGATTAAAGATGCTATCTATAAAGATCATCCATATCATAAAAATTCTTTAGGAACGACAGAAAGTATTAAAAAGATCGGTCAAAAAGATCTGATTGAATGGTACAAAAAGGTAGTAACACCGGTTGGGGCACGTTTAGCAGTAGTCGGGGACTTGGAGGGAGTTGATGTTAAAAAAACCATTGAATCTGCATTCA
>CAYSAX010000149.1:0-2565 GCA_964429045.1 uncultured Pseudomonadota bacterium | reverse complement strand
CCGCCTTAGGGTCTTTTTTACTCATAACGTATTTTCTAAAAGCATACTACTAGAATCAATTAAATTATTGCAATTTGAAAATATATAAAATAATATAGTAGTAAAAAGGAAATATTAATAATGTTTAAGTTGTCTCATTTTAAATATTATTCTTCTGCGTTGGTAGCAATAATCTTTATTTCATGGGCAATGGATAAACCTACCCGCTTATGGCCTATAGCAAATGATATTGTTTATTTGAGCCAGCAAGCTGGTGTCAAATTGGGACTCATTGAAGCAGATCCAGAATTGGGATTTTACGAATCTGATTCAAAAAAAGCGCTTAATGATTTATTGGCAATGTATCTTGCGTACGAGGAAGTAAAATGGCCTAATCAACGTAATATTGATGATATAATTACCTTAATTAAATACCATCCGGAGCTAATGCAACAAGAAATCCGAAAAAAAATACTTTTATTAAATATACTTTCGATAAACAGTTGGACTCCTCCATTATCACCCAACCTTTTTGAACCACTAGCACAACAATTGTTTAATTCTTCTATCAACTTTAATGTTGATATTAACGATCGTGATGGTGACACTCCATTAATGAATGCCGTTTCACTGGGCAATATTTCTATGGTAAAGCATTTATTAGATCGTGGAGCTGACGTTAATTTTCAAAACCATAATCGTAAAATTCATAAAAATGCTTTGCGCATAGCGGTATTGTCAGAGAATCCTGTTACCGCAATTCAAGTGATTCAAATTTTGCTTGAGAATGGAGCTGATACCGATGATCTAATGAAACCCTTAGAGGGTGGACAAACAACGCTTCAACGGGCAAACCCTCAAGTTCAAGCATTTATTCAAGAGTATCTAAAGATGCGAAAAATAAATTAAAGAGATGTGAGAAATTTAAAAAAACATTAATCATCGCATATATAACATTATAAGTGCCATTAATCCCATGATCACGTCTTCTGCAAGCGTTACATAAGTCATGGGAATTTTAAATACTGTGCCTAAACATGCGCAGGTAATCTCTTTTTGTTTACTTAATTCAATCGCGACACCGATAGAACTAATGATCATCACTATGAACGTTATCCAATTGGTTATAACCAATTGGTATCTAAATAAATATAACAAACCTAAAATAATCTCGATAAATGGATAGATATAACCATAGGCAAAAAAGCGTTGGGCAACAATATCATAAGTGCTATACGCCTCTGCAAATCCTGCAAGATTAATTATTTTAAAGAAACCAAATATTAAAAAAAATGCTGCCATAAAATCATACATAGCATTTGCAATATTGATGCCAAAATACCATTGGCGCATTGCCGTAAATACAATGATTAATGAAAATATGATAATGAGAGGTATAAAATCTTTAAAAGAATAAGATTTGTTATTGTGATTCATTTTAATTCCTTACTTACTTTTAAATCTTGGCTTTAGCTTACCTGGTATGCTACACCATACATAAACAATCTTATAAAGGTGTAGAATTATGTTTAATGCGATAATTTTTTTAGCATTTATTGGCTTATGCATTTCGATTTATGCATACATCACTGAATCAAAAATAAAAGAAGATCCAAATTATCATCCCGCGTGCGATATTAATGATCGCATTTCATGTTCAGCGCCTCTCAAAAGCGAATATTCTAATATTTTCTATTTTTCAAATGCACTGATGGGAATTGTATATTATATTCTTGTTGGGGTACTCGCCTATTTTGGCCTGCATCGTTTGGTATTAGTTGCTACCGCAGGCGGAGCGCTGATGAGTTTAATTTTAGCATATTTGCTTTATTTCAAAATTAAATCATTGTGCATTGTATGTACCTCTTTATACATCGTAAATATTTTATTACTGTTGTTTGCACTGCGCATTTTATAAGAGATTGCTATGTTAAAAACAGATCGAAAAACTGAATATCCGGTGAATGAGCTCATACTTAATCGCTGGTCTGCGCGTTCATTTTCAACTGAGCCAGTAACAGATCTTGAGCTGATGACCATTTTTGATGCAGCGCGTTGGGCTCAAAATTCGTTTAATAATCAACCCTGGCGTTTTATGTATGCACGGCATGAAAGTAATGATTGGCAAACATTTCTTAATTTATTAGTTGAGTCTAATAAAGCATGGGCACAACATGCGCGCGTGCTGATTTTAGTCATTTCAAAAAAAACATTTGATTATGATGGCCGGCTAAGCGTTACTCATAGTTTCGATACCGGCGCTGCATGTCAAAACATGGCACTGCAAGCTGCGTATTTAGATATGGTTTGTCATGGCATGGAAGGCTTTGATTATAATGCTGCACGCAAAGTTTTTAATATTTCTGATGAGTATCAGATTGAAGCAATGTTTGCAGTCGGTAAGCTTGGAAATAAAGAAGATCTACCCGAAAAGATAAAAGAGCGAGAAAATCCAAGTAATAGAAAGCCGCTTAAGGAAGTAGTATTTGAAGGGAATTTTTATGATGAATAATGCAAAATATAATAAAATAAAAATACTTGCAGACTTAAGTTCTTTATGTTGGTTTATTGAAAAGCATGCGCTCG
>CAYSAX010000148.1:0-2570 GCA_964429045.1 uncultured Pseudomonadota bacterium | reverse complement strand
AAACCACTATTACTCGCAACACAAACAACTTATAATATGCTTAAACGTCCGGCGCAGTTAGTTTCATTGATCAAGAAAAGAATCTAATTTGAAACATCTTGCTTATGCCGAGCAAGAAATTCTTGATATGCTTGCTCATACTCTTTATTACTTTGCATAACCTCTTGGTTAGAAACTTTTTTTCCTTGAGTAAATCGCTCTAATATATCCCATATATCATGCGATGCTTTATTTAAACATTTTTCCGTTTCATCATTGGAGGATGGCAGTGAGCCATTATCTGATTGCATTGCTTTCAGCGAACATGTTAAAAATAAAAGTGATACCACTGTTTTGTAAAACATACTGATTACCCTGTTATAATAAATTATAAATTTTACATTAATAATATCATAATCACTGTTATAAATTCATGAAAAAAATAATATTGAGTTTGTGTCTTTTAATCTTAGGTCCTCATTATTCTCACAGTAAAATTGAGTATACTTTAGAAATATGGGATTCAAGAGCATACATTCCTGAAATAGCGCAACACGTAATGACAGCTGCATACAATCGGGCTATAAGACAGAGGAATAATCGAAGATTAGAAAATGCGCGTAAATATCCCCCTTTCTTTCCTTTGTGGTGTGTGCTCATAAGCTCTGCTATTGGACATGTACAAAAAAAACTTACCGCCAAATATTATGAAATAAAATATGATCCTGAATTTAAGAATGCAGGTTATCATAAACCGATTCTATTAATTAAGCGTACATTTCCTCTTTTGAATTATAAAAAAAGCTGACATTTTTAAGTGCCAGCTTTTTTTATAATCAATTTTTAATGAGATATTACGCATGAAACTCCAGACTGAAATCATTTTAATTAAAACATGAGCAATCAATGCCCAGCTTGTAATGCTCAATGATGGGAATCTATTTTTTCATAATCTGTTTTTACAAACTAAGAACCCCAACCCAATTGTCTGGCAGAAATTAAAATAGAAATTTGATTTGCTAGACGCTCCTATATATAATTATCATTAAAATCATAATCCTTTATGCGCAAATCAATTACTATGCACAAATATATACAATACTTTC
Source organism: uncultured Pseudomonadota bacterium (assembly GCA_964429045.1). GTDB lineage: Bacteria > Babelota > Babeliae > Babelales > Vermiphilaceae > BTUB01. Next base: position 1,485 of record CAYSAX010000148.1, on the reverse strand, counting down.
TGTTTACATCCATTTTGACGCTCAATGCTATTTCAGGAATTACTAACCGCACAGCATTAGCAGCTATGGCTATGAAATCTCACAATAACACTAAGCTGGGATTAAAAGCTCTTGGAATCGCTGCCAACTATTTTACGACCTACAAAATGATTAAATATATTGAAAATAATCAGGACATAGTAAGTATGTCACCACGTGGAGGAATCGTAATAGATCTGAGTAATATCCCCGCAGGATTTATAGGAATCGCGTCTTTTGCATTCGGAACAAAACTTCTTTTTTCGGCCTGCGAACAAATTATTGAAAAATACGTTCTGAAATTCCCCGCAAAAGATTCGAAAATTAAAAACTCTGGTCAGTCAGGTAAACATCTATTGCATCAAATAGAGACAGAAAATAGTTCAGGGAATGATAAAGAAAAAATACGTCAAAAATTACTTCAATATATACATGATAGCCGTCAACTCAAGAGAACTCACAGATCCCAAGGCAATCTATGAAAAACAAATTTCTATACCTACTACTCTTTCTTGTACTTCCCTATGTATCCTATTCTATGGACAAGCCAGAGTCATGGGCTGCTGAACTGGCTAAAAAGAGATATCAAAAATATCCGAATATTCCACAGGAACATTATTTAAAGGAATTTGTAGGCCAAATAGGAGACTTAACACAACATTTACAATGGAATATTTGCAGAATGCCATATGCTGAATATTATGATGATTTTATAAGGCTTATGGAGGATGAACTTGCCCATTTCAAGCAGCAACTACCAAAAATGAGAGCAAACGATCTTTCTCTCGAACGCTGGATTTTCACTTCTGAAAGTGCATTAAAAGATTTAAAAAAAACTATCACTGAAAGAATTATTCAATCAAAAATTGAACCCTTTGATCCACTCAAACATCTACCCCAAAAAATGTTCAATCCAATTCCTGACAAAAAAGAAAGCTTATCTTATCGTCCAACTTTGAAACAAATTGGTATTGGAACTATAGCAATCTGGACAAGCGCAGAATTATACCACGCATATAAAATAATAAAAACTGATGAATGGAACAATGCAGGCATTTTAAAACCGGTCTTACTTGCAACCAGAACAGTTAAAAATATGGTTTGCCGGCCTGCCCAAATTATTAATGCATTAGAAAAAAAGTTACTATTAAAAACTCCCCTGACTTGATAATCTGTTTCTGATCTATATTTAATGAAACAAAAATGAAAAACCAATTTTTATTTCTTCTACTTGTCGCAGCTCTTGCTCATCCTGCACATTCTATGGACAGACCTGAGTCATGGGCATTAAAATTGCGTTCCCTTCAGGAAAATCAACAATCATTATATAAAGCAAGGCATGTCTTATTTTCCAAAACATTATTTTAAGAAGCGCTGAAAAATGAACTGCCTATCTCTTTTTATTATTTTGATAATCTACACTCCAAATACCTGTTCTGATATTTCAAGGAGTCGATCAATGCAGCC
>CAYSAX010000147.1:0-2575 GCA_964429045.1 uncultured Pseudomonadota bacterium | reverse complement strand
TTTAATAAAGCTTATGGGATGAGATGCTAATGCACTATTTGCAAAAACATAATCATGTAACAATTGTTTAAGAGTAATTCCCCGGACCACATAGTCTTTATTCGAATGAGTAGCTGTTCCTTCACTTATATCTTTAATATATGATGTAGATTCATTAAACCCATCACCGCGTGGTCCAAAAATCATTTTGCTGGTTTTTTGTGCTACCGGTCGTGGACAAATTGTTACATTGGAACACTCTGAAGCTTCTAAATTCATTTTAAGACATTTAAGGGAAACTGGGTCAGCATCTATACTAATTACATGATGGAAATTTTTTGACAACCAAATAGCAGTTGTACCAATCCATGCTCCAATATCAATAGCTATACCCTCAGGGTTTTTTACACTATCAAAAACCTCAAATGTCTCACTCTCCCAATAGGGAAAAACATTTTTAGTAAAATGATCGGTTGCTTGATCAAACTTTACAAATTTATGTAACACATTTTTTTTATTGACAACAATATAGTCTTGCGCTGCAAAACATGATAAGGAAACACCTAAAAAAACTAACTCATAAACTACTTTATTCTTCATATTATTAAGCCACCTAATAATTCAGATAGACAATACCAACTGGGGTTATATAACATGCACCCAATTAAATTGCAATTCATTTTTATGATTTTAAACTCAAACTCTACTGCTTATCGAAAATTTGGTTATAATGAAATAATCGGACATTAAGATCACTTATAATTTCTTACTATATGTGTCCCCTTTAAGTTAAACTCCACATATGTTTATATAAGTTTTAATGATTTTAGGGGATAAGGACAACGAAAAATGCTTTTAATAATTCTTTTGTATGCCCTTTTTGGATCATCTTTCCCATTGAGTAAAACCCTTTTAGGATTCGCTGATCCTATTTTTTACACCGGTATTCGTATGTTTATTGCCGGTGGAGTACTTTTAATTTATCAATATTGCTATGCCCATCATCATTTAAAGTTTAGCTGGTCGCATATATGGCTCTATACACAAGTAATACTTTTTGGCATCTACTTAACCTATATTTTGCGATTTGTAGGCTTAGGAGTATTAACCTCAGCAAAAACAGCTTTCTTATTTAACGTGATGCCTTTTTTCTCCGCATTCTATTCTTATTTCATTTTCAAAGAAAAATTAACCAAACAACAATGGGCCGGCCTTGTTATCGGATTTTTAGGATTTATTCCTATTCTTATATCATCCAGTGGTCCTGAAAAACATATTAGTGAGATCTTTTTCTTATCAAAATATGAACTTGCAGTACTTGCAGCGGTTGCATGTCAAAGCTATAGCTGGATCATTATGCGTAAGTTAGTAAAAGAAAAAGCATATGCACCCAGCATGATTAATGGCATGACCATGTTTGTTGGCGGCATATTAGCCTTAGTAACGGCTTATTTCTTTGAAGGACCTCAAGAGATGACAGATCCAGGTGCGTTCATGAGTTATTTAGCACTCGTAATCCTAATTAGCAACATTATTTGCCATAATTTATATGGTTATTTGCTGGGAAAATATACAGCAACGTTCTTAGCATTTGCCGGATTTTTAGGGCCACTTTTTTCAGCGTTATATGGATGGATATTTTTATCTGAAAAGGTTACCTGGCATTTTTATATTTCATCAATAATCGTATTTATCGGACTCTATCTTTTTTATCGCCATGAATTGCAAGCTGGTATTTCAAAAGAAGCTCAAACAAGCACGGCTAAATAACTCATTAAATATTAGTTTATACGCAATGAGCTTTTGCTTATTTCAAAGGTCCATCCAGGGGTATAGCATCATTAAGCTAACTTTTAATTAGTGATTAATAAGGTTTGTTTGTAAAAGCCCGCAGAATAAAAGGTTAAGATTTTTATGCCCTCAATGTTAAATGGTGGCATTGTTAAATCTATAGGACGATACTCTCCACATGAAATATCATAATTATCACTTGCTAGCGTTGTATAATCAACGCCGTTAGTTATCAAGCAATATTTATATTTTTTAAATTGAGAAATTATTTGGTGAATATTTGCATTAGTTAAATGCTGTAAAACTTCTTTACATATTAATAAATCTGCACAGGGTAAATTAGATTCCAATGCATCTAAATGTTCAAAATTTATGGTGGTTTTTTTGTACCTTACAAGATTCTTTTCAATCACTGAAGCAACAACATCAATACCCAAATAATCTATGCCAGTCCAATCAATATAACGTGAGAACTCCCAGTCACCACATCCTAGATCAACAACACTTTTGATGCTATGCGAGAATAAGAATTCAGTAATAAACTCGCGATATCCTATGGTAGCTTCCAGGGAAGAGCCGATTCCTGACCAACCTTCTCCTTCATTATTCTTGCCCCAAACCGCGTTATCATAAATAGCTGTAAAGACCTGCTGCGTAAGTGTTGCTTGAAGATCAAAAAAAGTTATTAAAATTAAAATAAACACTTTTAATTTCATACAGTTCCTCTTGAATCAAAAAAATTCTGATGCAAGAGTTACAAACACATTCTCGATTGTCAACGAATGTATGAAGAGTTACTTTTGAA
>CAYSAX010000146.1:0-2617 GCA_964429045.1 uncultured Pseudomonadota bacterium | reverse complement strand
AACCAACCGTTGGCCTCGATCCAGACATTCGCCGCAAACTATGGGATATCATCAAAGATTTAAAAAAGATGGGCATCACCGTTATTTTAACAACCCACTATCTTGATGAAGCCGAGCAACTTTCTGATCGTGTTTGCATATTAAATAAAGGTAAAGTTCAACTGATCGCATCGGTCAAAGAACTCAAAGAGCAACATGCGATGGCTTCTCTTGAAGACATTTTCTTACGCTTGACCAAGCAAGCTGAAAGTGATGGCCAGCATGTATAGCGAATATTTTCAAACGTTTTGTGTACTCGCTCATCGTGATTTATGTTTAATTGCTCAGGGCATTAAAGGTCGTTTAATTGATGGCTGTATTATTGTCTTCTTGCAAACATTAGCAATCGGTCAATTTTTACCATTGCTGGGTATGCCCATTTCAATGATTGCGCCTTTATACATTGGCACCATTACACAAGTAGTTTTTTCTACGTCATTTGCAGTAGCATTTAGACATGTGTATGACATTGAAAAAGTTCGATTCTTTCGCTATCAGATGAGCTTGCCAATACCCAAAACATTATTATTTACTGAATATATTTTTGCCTTCATGTTAGAAATTTTTAGCATCTTAATTCCGGTATTTTGCTTAGGCACCTTACTCTTAGGATCTTATTTCCCCTTGGATCAGATGCGCATATTACCCAGCATTGGCATGTTCCTTTTAATGGTATTCTTTTATTCACTCGTATTTATTTATCTTGCATACTCACTCAATTATTTTTGGTTTTTAGATAATGTATGGGTTCGCCGTTTAGGGCCGATGTTTTTACTCGGTTGCACCTTCTTCACCTGGAAACAGGCATATAATTTTTCTCCCTTCTTTGGAAAACTATTTTTATTAAGTCCGGTTACCTATACCCATGAAGGAATGCGTGCGGCAATGCTCGGGCAAGAAAACTATTTGCCCCTGTGGATCTGTGTTACGGTTATTATTGCATTAAGCGCAGTTTTGATATTTTTATTACAACGCGCGATTCATCGCCGTCTTGATCCCATTTAGGAATAACTATGTTCAGCCTTGAGATTTGTAAAACATTTTTTCAGATATTACGCCGTGATTTTTATATTTTTGGACAACGGTTAAAAACATATGGCATTAACTATCTGATTATCTATCCATTACTGGCAATTCTTATTTTTGGATACATTCAGCCAGGAGTTATTTTTGGCGCAGAAAGCGCGAAAGCGAGCATCATTTTGATGGTAGGAACATTTGCATTAAACAGTGTGCAAATCTGCTTTTCGCTCATTTCACCGATGATGTATGATATTGAAGGTGATCGCTATATCGATTATCAGATGGGGCTATTGCCGCTACGACTTTTATTTTTTGAACTAATTGCATTTCCTGCATTATTTAGTTTGATTATAGCGATGCCATTTTTCCCTATGGCACGCGTATTATTACCCGCTTATTTTGATACACTCAACACTTGCTGGACCGGGTTAGTGTTAATGAATCTGGTATGCTCTTATTTCTTTGCATCATATGTCTTAATGGTAATGTGCTTCATTAAAAAATCATTTAACGTGCGCTATTTCTGGATTCGAATTAATTGGCCATTGGTGGTTTTGGGTGGCTTCTGGGTGCCATGGACATTATTACATTCACGCTTTAAGCTCTATTCATGGCTGGCCTTATTGGATCCATATACGTATATCACCGAAGGATTACGTTCAACCTTGGTTGGTAATGATCAATTTATTTCTTATAAAATCTGTTTAGTAGTACTGATAGCCTTTTGTATACTATTCAATGTTATTGGACTGTATTATTTCAAAAGAAAGCTGGATCATATATAAATAACTATTTTCAGTGTACTACTTATGATAAAAAACTTTTTATTGATTGTTGTATTCTTTTTCTTTGCAGCTCATTCAATGCAAAAACCATCAGGAGCTCCTGCACAGCAAGCTGCTGCACAATTTAAGAATCACATTGATCAACAATTTAAACCAACATTAATGGATGCCCTCAGGGAAGTTCGACCGTTTAGTTTGCTTGCTAAACTCAATAATTATTACATCCATAACCGATCAATGCTTCCGAGCATGCGTGAGCTATGTAGTTCTTTTATGCTCAGCCTTAAACATTCGCACGCTGCTTTAGGATCAAAAATTGCTGATCTTGGTCCATCTGAAGTTGAACAAGCATGGCAAAAAGAATGGACCGCTGCACAATTATTTCACACACTTGATGATGCCCAAACCACGGTAAAAAAATTAAAACAAGATTTGATAACAGCAAAAAAAAGATTCACACTGGTGGAACAACAAGAATTTTATAATTCAGAACAAAACTTACGTGAAAAAGAACGGCTCTTAAATCAAGCGCAAAACATTCTGGAACAACGAGATCATTTGCAGCAACTGCAAGAAAAGCCATTGCAACTGTTTCGCAGCAAAGAATTTAGAAAAACATACAATGATACATTTAGACAGCTGTATTCTCTTCAAACAATTGATAGCGATACTCAAGATATGCACCCTGATGAGTTGCCACTATTATTTCAATTATGTAAGCAAGACCTTTCCAAACAAGAATTTGAACAAATGCTTCACTTTTTAACTTC
>CAYSAX010000145.1:0-2747 GCA_964429045.1 uncultured Pseudomonadota bacterium | reverse complement strand
TTGCCTGAATGCCCGGTTTAAAATTGTCATGAAACATGCGTCGTTTTTTTTGCGCCTGCGCAAATTGTTCTAATGCTGCAATGTATTCTTCTTCCTGCTCCATGAATAGTTGCAAATCTTTCTGATCTGCTCCTTCTAAAAGTGTTTCATCCAAATACGAAAGTGTATGAAGTTGATTTTGTCCCATAGAAGTATTGATATGAGAAGACCAAATCATTTCTGATAACATTTTTTCATAACAGCTTTGAGCAGTTACCTTTGGAACTTTTTTTTGAACCTTTTTTATGGTGTAATTATTTTGCTCATCCGATAAGCACACGCTTGCCATTACTAATAAACAAATAAAAATAAATCTTTTATTCATGCTGTTTTACTCCGATGGCTGCAAATATGCCATTCCTATACGCATATAATCAATGAATGCTAACAACACAAGGGTAAGCACTCCAACCAGCATTGCATAATAGGTTTTGATAGGAACCCATGCAAAAAAATAACATGAGAAAAGCCACATAATAAAAGTTGTTTGTGCAACCATGGTCCATTTTCCTAAGCGCGTTGGCGCAATGGTTAAATGACCGTTTTTGCGAAATATAAAAATGGTACCAAGAATCTGAATTACTTCTTTTGCCAACACAAGCACGACAAACCAACGAGGAATTGCAAATAAGGGGGATTGCACAAAAGCCAATGTCGTGAATACTGCCAATATCAAAAGCTTGTCTGCAAGAGGATCAAGAGCTGCTCCTAAAAAAGTTTTTTGATTCATCCAGCGCGCTGTCCAGCCATCAAGGACATCAGTAATTGCTGCAATAACAAATAAAGTAAAAGCAGTATGCCACGTATGCATAACCATCGCAGTAACAATAAAAGGAATTAAGATAAATCTCAGAATGGTAAGAGCGGTAGAAATGGTAATTTTTTTCTCATGGGGAGGAAGCTTTTTAAAGATGTGAAACGAAAACTTTTTCATGTAAAACCTAGTTTCTAAATTTAATATTCTTCTTTAAAATACCAATTAATTTAACATTGGCCAACAGCCAAACCCTTCTTTCTTGGTATTGACAGAGTTCAAAATACCTGACTAAATTCGATATTGTCGTCCTAATATCCCTTCTGTAATCTTAAAAAAGGAATTCTATGAAGAGATTACTCATGGAACTCATTGGCACATTCTTTTTTCTTCTCACCCTTGCGGTCACCGGCAATGCACTTGCAACCGGCGCAATGCTGATGGCATGGATCTATATCGGTGCATCAGTTTCAGGTGGCCACTATAACCCATTAGTTTCGCTTGCAGTCAAGCTTATGGGAAGATTGAGCTGGCGTGAAACCTTCTTTTATTGGATTGCGCAAATTTTAGGTGGTGTTGCTGCCTATACCGTGGCATCAACCTTGCTTAATCGTTTAACAATACCACAACCGGGCGTTGAACTGTTCCCTGCATTTATTTTTGAAATATTACTTTCTTTTGTATTTGGATTGTTGGTGCTGGTAGTTGCACTCAATAACAAATATAGAGACAATCACATCTTCGGTTTTGCAATCGGATTTACTCTCTTTGCACTCGCAATTGTTGGTGCGCCCATTTCAGGTGGATTATTTAATCCTGCAATCGCATTAGGTTCTAACCTTGCGGGACTCTTAAAAGGCATGCCTATTGCATGGCCAGTAGTAGCTATGTATGTCGGTGGAGGCTTATTAGGTGGCCTGTTAGCAGCTCATGCATATCGCTATTTTATGATCGAAAGATAGTCGCACCGCTCATCCTGAGCGTGTCGAAGGAAGAAATAAAAAAGGCCGACTTATCATCGGCCTTTTTTTTATTTACTATTCGGTGCTGGTGGCAAACAGCAATAGTGATTGAACTGTTTACCTTCAGTTACCAATGAAATATTTACGTAATGATTAATAATGGTTGAACGATTACCAAATGGATTATCTGCATGCTGGGTACATATTTCAGTGAAAACTAAAACTTTTCCAGGCTTCAATGCTTTGAAAGTAACCGATACAAAATCAGCAGAAGTCTCAAGCGCATCTAAATCGGTAAGACATTCAATAATCCCTGATTCTTTGACAATGTTTTTTATATAATCTTGATCAGTGCACACGGTTTCTTTGGGAATAGTAATGGTAAAAGTATCACCAACAAAATATCTTTGCAGCACTTCGCGCCTTTCAGGTTGTGGCATTCCGAAGGTGCACGTACAGCGCGGATCCCATGCTCTTTTTGCAAAGACGGGTACAATCGTTAATACCACAAACGAAAACAAAGCAGTTCTAATAATAGTATTCATGATATTACCTCCATAGGAACTATTTATTGTACGTAATAAATTGGATTAACTGCATCTACAATTTCGATTTCAAATTTCGTAACCGTCGGTTTACAACTGCAACCATACATGTATTGATTATGATATTCTTTATTTTTCATATAAAAAATAATCTTTCCGGGTCTGAGTGCCGTAAAGTTAATGGTCATTTGATTAACTGAATCACAAGGAAAATCGGTACTCCACACTTCAATGCACATGCGATCATCAACATATGTTCCGGTAAAACGGATTAATCCTGATTGCTGTAGCTTTTGAATCCCTTCTTCATAACTTGCCAATCTGCCTCCAAAGAGAAAACGCCATTGACAGAATTCGCCACGAGCATCATAAGGAGTCACAATTGAAATAGTCTCGCCAACACGATACGTTGCTTTCATTTCACGCTGATACGGCTGATATGGTGAA
>CAYSAX010000144.1:0-2789 GCA_964429045.1 uncultured Pseudomonadota bacterium | reverse complement strand
ATGATAATACTCAACAGCTTTTAGTATGGACTGCTCTGGATGCCAATGGTAATAGTTGTCTTGTTCGCTATAGAGATAAATTCAGTACTTCCTTGGTCCATCGCACGTTACACAACCCGGATATGCTTGCGTTGGTGTTAGATGCGGGCGCTAATCCCGATGCGCGAAATCGCGAATATCAAACCCCATTACACATAGCCACATACGCAGGTAATTTTGATAGTGTTAAATATCTTTTAAGAGCCGGCGCAAATCCTAATGTACGTGTTACTAATCCAGTATATCCTTGGATCGAAACTCCGTTATTTTGCGCAATAGAGCAATTCCGCGCAACTACCGATCCTGATCGGCAATATAAATTCTTTAAAATTGCAGCCTATTTAGTAATTAACAAAGAAGGCACCGGTGGACGTGCAAATTATGATACTCCAAATAGCAAGAATATTTCAGCAAAAGCGTATGTGGCTCAAATTAAGGGTAATAGCATAGAATTAAATAAGCTGAAAGAGTTAATGACATATAAACCCCATACACCAGGCAGCTCACGTCAAGCCAGTAGTTCTAGACGACATTATGGTCGATATGTAGTTGTTAATTGATAAGCAATGCTTTGACACATTCAGCCATCTGATGTGCATCAACACGTGATACCACCGGCTCTATGCACGCAAACATTCCCATTAATTGGTTTTGAAAAATTGCACCGGTTAGGATGAAAGTATCTTCATGCACAAAACAACCGCGCCAATTGAATAATCCATATAATTTCTCTATGGTGATATCACCATAGGTGCAGGGGAAATCAAGCGTTCCTAATTGTGAAACAGTTGCCGTTGGATGATCTACTTGTGCAGTATGGAATATTTGTTCTGATGTAAAGTTGGTAGTTTTTATAAATTGATACATGTTTTGCAAAAAATACAGATGCGTTTTCTCTTGCAAACCCCTATACAAGCGCGCTTTAATTTCTTTGCTTAATTCGATGATATCAACATTTACATCAATGGTATGTTCAGTATTAACGCCTGAAACCCAATCGCCAAAATCATGACCTGTTAATGATGCTTTTTTAAAATTTGATCGAATGTTAATCGGATTATGACAAAAGATTTTAAATGGCATCTGAACGCCACGCTTGTAGCGATGGAATGCAACCGCTTTAGCAACCGCTGCGCTTAAAATCGCTTGCAATGAACTGCCAGACGTACGATATCTATTTTGAATAAGTTTTGTTTCTTCTGCGCTAAAACAAAAGGGAATAAAAAATACTTTATAATCAGATACATCCTTTGGATGGGCATTTATATTGCACTGAACAAAATTATCGTTCTGTAAATCATCATATAAATCATGATAATGAATATCTAAAAAATGATCCGCAATTGGTTCAATTGCTCTATTGTTTTTTAAATCATCAACAAGTTTAAACAACTCAAACATAAAATAAGCGCGACTCATGCCATCTGAAAGCGAATGGTGCATCGTGACAATCAGTTCCCCGCGATCATCTCCTTTACAATAGATCACGCGCGCAAAGGGGCCATCAGATGTTGGCAGTTTATTATCCAGTTCATCAGACATAATCGATTGCCAGTGAATATCAGATACCCGATCTATAATATGCAAAGGAATTTTTGCATCACTCTTTTGTAAAATCCAATCACGAGAGGCAGGATCATAGTAGGCGCTGCATGCTAAACTTGGATGGCGTTCTTGCATGATATCAAGTGCTTTGCGCAATAGATCTTCAGTTAATACACCTTTAAACTGTGCAGCTCCAACAATATTAAGCGGCACATATTGATCATAATTAAATCCGATCCATGCCCAGCCTTCTACTTTTTTAGGGAAAGAAAAAATGAATTGCGGTAAAAGTAAGATAAAAAATATTATGCGTTTCATACTACTCTCCCAATGCTTATTGATTTTTATCTTTAGAAATAATGAGTTCCTGTACTCCTAAATCACCTAAAAGAGCTCTGAGAGATTTCTGTTCTGGTTGCATATATTTAAACACATTTTTATAGTTTCTAGTGTCCCAAGCATCCACTGCCTTTTTCATAGTCTCACAAGCTTGTTTAACATTCACTTTATTCTCGTGAGCCATATCAGCAGGCAAATTATTTTGATACTCATCAAGCTCTTTTTTCATTTGCTTATAAGTTGGTGTTGTTTTTCTTTGAAGGTAAGTGCTTGCAAGCGCTTTAAACATAAAATAATCGTAACTATCTTTCCAGTTGGCATCATCCAAATATTCTATGGCAGACTCAAAAGTCATATTTTCAGTAAAAAATCTGTTACAAAATCTCTCATAACTCATTCCTGAAAGAGAAAAGGGCAATATTCCGCACAATAGCAACAAATGTTTATTCATAGATGTCCTAACAAATTATTTTCGTAAATATTCTACTAGTTTCGCTTGTGAAATCGTTTCTTGTGCGCCCGTGATCATGTTTTTTATGGTGACCTCATTTTTTGCTTGTTCTTGATCACCAATTAATAATGCATATGATGCACCCAGTTTATTAGCGCGATTCATAAGATTTTTAATAGATCCACCTTCAAGCATCACTTCCGTGCGGCCTCCGGGGGACGGGGCGAGGGATCGCGGCGCCATGGCAAGGCCGGCGCGGACCTCGAGCTGGGCGTGCCCCCCGGGACCGTGGTGTTCGAGCAGCAGGGTGGCGAGCTCCTTGCCGACCTGGTGGCACCCGGCCAGCGCCTGATGATCGCCCGTGGCGGCAGGGGCGGCCTGGGCAACACGCACTTCGTCACGTCCACCCGCCAGG
>CAYSAX010000143.1:0-2818 GCA_964429045.1 uncultured Pseudomonadota bacterium | reverse complement strand
TATCGCTTATTTTTTGCTATTATGACAATCAAATCTTTAACGCTCTAGGATTCTCATGATATTTAGCAAATACCGATTTTTATTACTGTTAATATGGTCATTCACTTTACACGGTTCATCAGCTTTAAAACCTACTCCGGAAGTTGGCTTTAAAACATTAAAAGAAGAATCTCAACAGATTCGTCTTGAATCTAAAGGCTGCATTCCCGCATGGCTTTCGGGGTCACTGGTAGCTGTTGGTCCGAGTGTTTTTGAACTCAATGCAAGCACCGCTAATTATTGGCTTGATGGATTTGCTATGGCACATTCTTTTGCCATATCTGAATGCGCAGTGACGTATACTAATAAATTAATCGATTCTTTTTACTATCGTGATTGTTGTGGAAAAGGTAAACTTCGGGGAAGTTCTCCAGAAAAAAAATCGACATGGTCTAAGTTAACATCAGCCTTAAGTTCAAATCGCCCCGTTTATGACAATGCAAATATGAACATTGCTCAATTTAATAATGAGCTTGTTGCATTAACTGAAACCCCTCTTCCTCAAAAGCTGAATGCTACGACGCTTGAAACTAAAGGAACATTTGCCTTTAATGATCCTATCGATGCTCAATTTGCTTCATCTCATCTTATTTTTGACGCTAAAAAAAATGAATGGCTGGGACTTGCCATTCATTTTGGACATAATAGTGACTATATTATTTACAAAATGGCCCACAATTCTAATCAAAGAATACCACTGACAAAAATAGCGGTTGGCTACCCTGCCTATATGCATAGTTTCGCCGTATCTCCTTCTTATATTATTTTGACCGAGTCTCCCTTAAGTGTAAGCCCCTATGATCTTTTGCTCAGTGATCATTCATTTATCGGAACTTTTAAATGGCAACCTAAAAATGGAACCAATTTTATTATTATCGATAGAAATACCGGCAAAAAAGTGGGCACATTTAAAACCGAATCATTCTTTGCACTCCATCACGTCAATGCATTTGAAAAAGATGGCAATCTCTCTATCGATTTAATCGCCTATAAAGATCCAAGCATTGTAACTCAAGGATTTAACTACAAAAATTTACTTAGCTTGCAAGGCTTGCCACCCGCTCATTTGAAACGATTTGTCATCAATATTTCGCAAAAAACGGTTCAAGACACTCAACTTTCATCCCATTCCATTGAGCTTCCTCAAATAAATCCGCACAATTTTATGCATGAATATCAGTATTTATATGCAACAACGGGTCAAGAGGGTATTGCTCAGGAAATTATTAAAATCGATTTAAAAAACAATCGCCATCACTCCTGGCATTCAAAAGGATGTTATGTTACTGAGGCGGTATTTGTTCCTAAGCCTGGAAGCAGTATCGAAGATGAAGGAGTGCTTCTTTCGATTGTACTTGATGGATATACCAAAAAATCTTTCTTGCTCATTCTTGATGCCAAAACAATGAAAGAGTTAGGAAGAGCATTTGTTCCGCATCATGTACCATTCACCGTACACAGTAATTTTTTTGCTAAGCCAAATAACAAATAATTGATACTGTTTGAATAATTGCTATAGCCTCGATAACGAGGTGAAATATGAAGATTACCAAATGGTTATTATATTCAATTTTATTTAATTTTTTTGTGCTCTATTCTCAAGAAAACGCTTTCTATTTTTGTACTGTTGCCAATAAACGATATTTTTCACATCTACTTAATCTAATTGGTAGTATCCACAAGCATAATTTTAAACAACTCGGACATATTGCAGTTTTTGATTTAGGACTTGATCCTGAGCAAATAGAAATTTTAAATAGCATCGAGAAGCTATCGATCAATTATCTACAGCCAACAAATCCTGATATGCTCACTGTTTTTAATACCACTTTTGAAGGGAAACCGGTACCCGGATGGTATTCTTGGAAGCCGGTTGCAATCAAACAAGCATTTGATATTTTCCCACCAAAAGTATCTTTCCTATTTATTGATGCAGGAACTACTGTTTTAAAAAATCTTTCAGATCTCTTTGAATCTATTAATCATGTTGGTTATTTTTTCCATAATGGATGGAATTGGCCACTGAATAAATCAACTACTCAGTTTGTTACTCAAGCGTTTAGTCTTACAGAGATTCAAAATGGCACATTATTAGCTGATACGACTTTTCATCTGGAAGCTGGATTAATGGGACTATCATCCCAAGTTTACGATTCATTTATTAGTCCAGTTTATGAACTGAGTAAAGATATTCGTTATTTTGCAGATGATGGCTCAAGCCCGGGTGGCTTTGGTTATGGTAGACACGATCAAACACTCTATTCTATCTATGCACATTTAAATAAATATACGATTCATGACCATTTTAAAGATCATTTTGAACCTTTTTTATTGCCTCTAGCAGCTCAGCAAGTACCCTTTCATACTGCAAGCTTAACCCAATGGATGACTGCAAAAAGTGCTATTTGTGCAACCCGACATGATTTATATAAATTTAAAAATCATTGTGCACATATTCGGTATAAAAATATGAGCTTTGTACAATCATTATTATGGAATATTAAAAAGAATATATTTGATATGTGCGATTGTTCAAAAGCAGTGTATAAAATGCTTATAGCTAAAATGACAAGATTTAATTCTGAAAATATAAAACGTAGTCAAGCAATCGAAGATTATCAGATGCAGAGCCTGGATATGGATCCAGGCTCTGCTGATTTATTTTAGAGGTAGTATGCAGTACCTAACACGTACTGTTTACCATCCTTTTCAACCGGTTCAATTATTGCCACCCGTTCATGTCCATTAATTTTGTAAGTCACTTGACCAGGACCTTGCT
>CAYSAX010000142.1:0-2841 GCA_964429045.1 uncultured Pseudomonadota bacterium | reverse complement strand
GTCAATTCAATCAAATATGATTCTGATTTGCTCGCGCTTATTAAATTTTTAAGTCCTGCAAGAACACGTTGCAAAACGGGCTTTTTCCCCTCCATTGATAAAAGGCTTATGTTTAATAAAACAAATATAAATAAGCCTTTTGTTTTCATCATTCTATTCACTAATTTAAAAGTACTTTTAATTAATACTAATAAAATAGGGTCTTTTAGCGCAAGATGATTATATAAAAGGAAAAGAACTAGGGAGTATCTATTTTGTTGTACTGCTGACGTGTAATATAGCTGATCTTGGAGCCATTACCATGGTTCTCGGTATTAAATGAATCGCTTTGTATTTTCTTACGGCGCATTGCATTCCAACGAGCTTTTAATTTATAACTCAGCTCTCGCTCTCCCGAGTCTTGTAATGCAGTACGTGCTTTTTCAAAATCGATATTATTGCCTTCAAATAATGCCTTTTCTGCGTCATCTACGGGATCTGCTTTAAGCTCTTCTAATGCCGGATTGACAAATGAATCAGTAGTTACACTTTTATTGCGGCGATGTTGCGGTTTTAATACACCCCTATTAATTACTTGAGAAAGCTGTCTTCTTAATGGAGATCTTTTTCCTTGTTGACTATCTTCCATTCCCAATAAACTGAGCGTATGTATGCCGATTAGAATTATAATTAATTTATACATGTAGTTCCTGTTGTTTCACGGTGCTGTAAAAATTGAGTAATGTTGCGTTTACGAGTGAAGGTACTTAAAGGCAGTGCTCGAACATTACCTAATGTATCAAGTGCTTTTCGTTTTTTCTTGTTAAATTTATTTATAGATGAGATTCCCAGCTGTGGGTTAAAGCTGCTATCGCGTGTTCTTTTTATTGCTTTTTTAACTTCAAGATCATCAATGTATTGTTTGACAAGAAATGATTCAATAGTACTGTGCTCAAAAGCTTTTACGGCTGTTTCAAACACAAGGTTTTGCTGTGCTCCTGCCTTTATTAAAATACCCATCGCTTCAAGATTGCCCATTTGCGCAGCAAGTTTAAGCCGATCGTTTAAATAGTTTTGAAGCAAATTTCCCGTATATCTGCAGTTTCTAACATATTCAATTAATGCTTGATGATCTGAATGCCTAATTGCTTCTATGCAAGAGGTAGTGGATATCCTTATTTGTTCTTCTGATTCTTTTTTCCAAAATTCAGCAGGTTTATTGAGTATATTATAAATAGTAGTATCGATTGGCCAACCTCTTCTACTTTGCAATCGCGCTAGAGCGAGTGTTAACGGACTAATATATGGATCATCTGAATCAGATGCCTCACATTCCAAAATTGCAGGAATATCATTAAAATCGGTCAATAATGATCTGCGTTCTGGATCAGCTCCATGCATTAAGAGCCATTTAATCACAATAACTTGACGGCTAAGCACTGCCTCAAGAAGAGGAGTTTGTTTACGAAGATTGCCCCCATTAACATTAATATTATGACCTAGTAATACCGCAACACCATTAGCTTTTCCTGTTTTAATTGCTTCTAATAACGCTTGGGTTTTTTTGGTTCTGCTAAACTCATATTTACTTAATAGATCATCAAGTAACTGGGTATAGTCCTGAGTGATATAATGAGAGAGTTTTTTTATTTCATCATAAGTAGCTTTTTGTGGAACTGGCTTCATTCCAATAACAGGTGTAGTGATTACTAATAAAAGATAATGCCATCTCATCTAATATCAACCATAGTAAAATCTTCTTTTGCTTCTTCTTCATATAGTTCTTTGGGTACTTCTACTTTATATCCACGACGTTTTAAGGTATAAGGGCTTAATTTGAGTATATCAAATACTTTATCATAATGTTTTGCCAGCTCTTGCTGTTCATTTTTCAGAGCTGTGCCAATTATATAATTTAACAGATCATATGGTGTAACGTTATCATGATCTTCATCAGCAGCTAATCCTTTATGGCCAATCTTAGGATTAGCTTCATAAATGCGCAGCCATGCTACCATTCGTATATTTCCTAATGCTGCCATTTTCATAAGCGGTGTGCACATAGTTTTATCAGGAATATCAACGGGAACTCCATAATGCAATAAAAGAGCTACTGATCCTGTGGCATTTGCTTCTAAGGCATTGTGTAGTTGTTTACAGAGAATTAGTGGGTGGGGTTTTTTTGTTTCTAGATAATCTTCAAGAATTAAAACTTTATTTTCTCTTACTGCTTGATCAAAATCTCGTAAGCGCCATAATTTTTTAATAACCGGTTCACGAGGTTTTAACTTTTTTAAAGGTTGGGTCATGCCAATAAGTGGTGAGAGAGTGAGCAAAAAAATGGATAATAGGTTTTTCATTGATGATCGCTTTTAATATCTGTTTATAAGAGGCTCTTTAATTCTTTAATAAAATCATCAGGGCTCACATCATTCAATTCAGGGCCCCAGCGTTTCACCACTTCTTCAGTTTTAGGATTAACTAACAGAATAGTGGGGAATCCCATCACATGGAACTGATTTAATAAATAATCGTTAGCAGAGTTTCCACCGTTGATTTTAACCGGGAAAAGATTCTCTTTTAAATATGCTTCTACTTTTGGATTATGTAATAGCTTTGCATCAATAGATTTGCAAATTGAGCAATAGGGTGCACCAATATCAACAAACATTAATTTATTACCTGCTTGATGGCGTGCGGTTGCATAATTGCTTTCCCATTCATGAGTCGTAGTTGTTTGTTGGAGTTGTGGTTTTAAATAGGTCAAAAAGTATGCAGCATACGTACAATAAACCGCAAAAGCGATGGTTAAAATTCCAATAATATTATTCTGAACAACTTTTCCACCCTGACCCGAGATAA
>CAYSAX010000141.1:0-2864 GCA_964429045.1 uncultured Pseudomonadota bacterium | reverse complement strand
GATGGGGGGTTAAAGGGGGCTAGAAGATGAAGTTCACCGTAAACATAGCCGTTGTTGCATTATACACGTTTCGGGCATGGAACATTTGCTGCCAGAGGAAACCAAACTGCAGGTTTGGAGACACATCATAATAGAAGCCAAAGTTGCCCAACTGTGCGCGCCACACGGTATTAGGGCATTTTGCCAGTGGATTATTGTCATCTATTTGAATAAAGGCAGGATCATCGATTAAACGAGTGATCTTATCTTTGCGATGATGTACATATACCCATTGGAACCAGAATGAAAGGCGATCAATAAAGTGATATGCATGCATTTTGCCGGCTAAATAAACCGTGTCCCCTGGTTTGATGCTGACGCTGGTCGCAAATGGAAAGATACCACTTTGGAGCACGTTGGTAGGCAAACGATAATTATCAAAGTTTTTCGAGAAGAAATGGCTGTAACCAATTTCGCCACCCACTTCAATTGTTTCTACAAAATCAAAATCGATACCGATATTGGCATTGAAGCTATTGCTTCCATTGTTACCAAACGGTAGAGAAAATTGGCGCGTTGGATCTTTAATATGTCCCGTTGCAATACCACCACCGATTCTAATAAATGGAATTGCCAGCAAGCGCGCCCAGCTTAAATCACGATTAAAATTCACGACATGTGCATGACGCCAATAGAGTGAAAGATACATATCCTCAACACCCCATTTGGTAAAGTTACAGATATCAAGTCCTAATTGTCTCATAAGCGGAACGAGTGGATCAAGTAGTTTGCAATCCACATCTGTTTTAGAAATCGTAGCATTAGAACAGGTGGTTGTTGAATCGGCCGTTGTTAAATCAATAAAGCATGGATTTAAAACTTGGCTTATCTCAACTACGCCGCCTTCAAATTGTAAACCAAAGTCACCACATATGATTGCTTCAATGTTCCAACGGACACCACGTTTTCTATATTTTAAAGGGACTGATAGATATCCAAATAATGGACGGCAGGTTGGATCTTGCGCTGGGATTTGAATCATATTACTGGTAATGCTACCGGGTTGAGCACCGGGAAAAATAGCTTGTAATGCAGCCAATAACAAGGGAGGAAATGATGCGCCTTGCGGTACTGCTCCTGCTAATAAACCGAGTAGGTTCCAGCGACCATCGATATCACCAATATTAATTTCGTTAGTACAAGGAGGATTAGGACATGTTCATGGGATGGGCGATGGGTTGCTACACGTTATGGTATTACATTCACCGGGACAGGTATTGTTAACAAATTCTTGGGGCTTGCAATAGGTGCCGGCCAAAGTTTTAGCATTTGTTGCATTTTGACCAAACGCTGAAATGGCAACCATTACGCGCTCAGGAGTTCCTTTTTCATCAGCGTATCCAAACATGAGCTGTTTTTCTCGTTGATACAGAAAATAGTGCGGCCAAATTGCGGAGAAAACTTTAAAGGGATCGTTTCGCGAGTTAGTTCCCCACTCAGCTCGTAGGTTATCGGAGTATGTAGTTACGGCCAGGAGAGTGATAATGATACGCAACAAGCGGTGCTTTTTTACTGCCGACATTCTCTATCCTTTTATTTTTATATCATATGATGATAGGTATAGCACCTTTATTCTGGACTCGTCAAATCTTAGGCAGGAATATTGATAGTGCTCATTTTTTATAAATAATGTATGCTAAAAATTATCTATAACCTTTTTCATAAAGCATTATCATGAGCTACAGTTCTTATTATCAAGCATATGTTGAGAAAAATTTTTGTTGGTATGTGGTGGCGATTCTTAAAAGTTTCGATCATCTTGCCTTTGATCGTACGCTTGATACGCCGACAAATCTTTTTGAATTTTATGTGACTCCCGGAAAAGAACAAGAATTTGAAACGCTTATGAACAATTTTGAAAAGAATCATTACATTAGAGATTTTAAAAAACTTCCTAATCGTTTAATGGATCCATCTCAACAACTTTAAACCGTACTATTCATGGATAAAAAGATTGCGGTATCAACTCGGTTTCACTCATGGGCCGATAATGATTTTTCTAATGCGCTCGATTTAAATGAACTTATTGTGCAGCATCCAGCAGCAACATTCTTTATACGCGTAAAGGGTGATGCGATGCTTGACTCGGGAATCTCATCGGGAGATATTCTGGTCGTTGATCGTGCATTACCGTTATCAAATCATAAAATTATTATTGCACGCTTGGAAGGGCAGTTGATTGTGCGGCGTGTGATGATATCACAAGGAGCCTTAACATTATTAGGTGATGATAATAATGCCGCAATTATTATCGATGCAGAACGTGATTTTGAGCTCTGGGGGGTTGTAACCTATGTCATCAGACAAACCTAGAAGAATATTTTTAGTTGATTGTAATAATTTTTTTGTTTCGTGTGAGCGATTATTTGATCCTCAATTGATTGGTAAGCCAGTGGTGGTATTATCAAATAATGATGGATGTGTTATTGCACGTTCAAATGAAGCAAAAGCGCTTAACATTCCCATGGGAGCTCCTGCCTTTGAATTTGCACATATCTTTAAAAAATATAATGTGCATCTTTTTTCTTCTAACTTTTCTTTGTATGGTGACATGTCTATGCGGGTGATGCAGACGCTTTCACAAGATGCCACCGATATTGAAGTATATTCAGTTGATGAAGCTTTTTTACACATCGCAGATTTTGGGCATAAACAAGATGCTGCGTATTTTGCAGCACGTGCGCAATTGATGGTGCGTAAAGTAAAGCAGCATACCGGAATTCCTATCTCAATTGGTATAGCACCCACTAAAACATTAGCAAAGATTGCCAATAAGTTAGCAAAGAAAAATCCTGCCTATGGTAATGTGTTCGATATTACTGATC
>CAYSAX010000140.1:0-2948 GCA_964429045.1 uncultured Pseudomonadota bacterium | reverse complement strand
GAATATGTTAAGCATGGATTGAACAACTCTGATGGAGCAAGCCGCTACTTTGCAAGTCGAATTACAGAATCCCTCGAAAAAGGCATTGACGATCCGGTACTGCATCTTCCGGATTTTTGCCTAAAGTTGTCTCATCAAGCTGGCGATTGCCTTAGAGAAAAAGTTGCCGGCTATATTGCCGATAAATTAATGAACTATGACGCTTGTGCTGACATTTATATTCAAAAAGCTGCTCAAACATATGGGCAAATGCTGCAAGGAGATTCAAATGCATTGGTTCTACTTGAAAAAACATTTGGGCCGACTACTCAAGAAAATATTTTGTTCATTGATATTCAACAATTAAAAGGAAAAGTTATCGAAGTTAATGAGGACTTTGATACGATTTTCGACCGATTGTCGCAAGCATATGGGGATGTTGCGGTAAATGGTAAGAATGAAACAGAAGTTCATACTCAAACCGATGCAGCAACTCGACTATGTTTGTTAGAACGGGGAATAAATCCACTTATTTATGAAAAATTTTATGGAGATCAGGTTCAGCAAGTTTGGCATCAACTTG
This sequence comes from uncultured Pseudomonadota bacterium, assembly GCA_964429045.1. Taxonomy (GTDB): domain Bacteria; phylum Babelota; class Babeliae; order Babelales; family Vermiphilaceae; genus BTUB01. The sequence goes on along the minus strand of CAYSAX010000140.1, from coordinate 2,386 downwards.
ATGTGAAAGCATTGCATGTGGGTGGCCACCTTTCTTTGCAAGCTATGCCAATTGGTGCAAAACAAATGTTGGAATTTGGTTTGCAATCAAACATTGCTGTGCATACGTTTGTGAAAGCCAAAGATTTTTGGAATGCAATGAATGCAGCATGTGCGGCTGCAGTTTCTTATAACTTAGTATTAAAGGGGCTTAACTTTGCAGGTTCAGTTTTATCAGAAACTACTATTGCAAGACTTATAAGAGATCCTATTGGCACTGTAAATGGCTTAATTGATTCGGTGAGGATGGTAGATGCTAAAATTCGAGATTTTTCCGATTTTGGACACAATGTGATTCATGATCCAAAGAAAGCAGAACAGCAACTTGCTGAACAGAAAGCTGAAATGAAAGCCTTAGGTGCTAGTATATATCATACGATTCAAGAAAAAGGGATTGATGGTTGTGCAAAAGAATTAGGAGTACTTGCAGTAGATCATATTAGTTTAGCATGGGTATTTAATGCAGCTAGGGCAGCTTCATTGGTTGGAGCTCAGAAAATAAGTTCTTCAATAAATTTTGCCAAAAATGAAGTCAGTATTGTAAAAACAACTGCTGGAACGCTTGAAAAATTAGGAGGAAAAGTTGGTTCGGAAATTGGAGCAATGAGTGAAGCTGAGAAGTTGATTAAGAAAAGTACAAATGTTGGCGAACAAATAGTAACGGCGATCACTGATAATGCCATCAATCAATCTTCTACTGCAATTTTAAAAAAAGGGTATTATGAAGTTAATGGGTTTAAAATGACTGAGTATTATTATAAGCATCTTTGGTCAAATGGCAGGCAGGCGCCCTCAATAGTTGCGAAGGAAATACTGACTACTGCAAGCGAGTGTATAGCAGACGTAAGAAAACCCGGGTTTTTTAGATACGAAGCTATTGGGTGGGAAATGATTTATAACCCAGAAACAAAAGAAATATGGCATTTACAACCAATTACAAAGAAATAAAATGAAAAACTTAATTCTTTTAATAAGACATTTGCAATACAGTTCTGATCAATTATTGTTACAAGAAAAGCTTATTGAGTTAAAGGATGAAATTAATAGTCTTATATTGCTGATCAAAAAATGTGAAAATTTAGATGAAGCGCAACCTTTTTTTGCATTATTAGATCATATGCAATCATTAATTATGACAATGGCTTTTAAAAAAGATTTATCTATTCCTATGGATTTATGGAGATTTACCAAAGATTTTGACCGAATAGATGATAGTGAGACCCAGCTTTATATTTTTAACCAAATAAAGCGTGATGAGTACCCACTTATTAATTTAGATTATTAAAAAATGAATAGTTATTCTTTTCTGGCTTTTTCTTTTGCTATCAATTTGTTCTTCTCATGATGAATACGTTCAATTGACAGTTCAGCGTATTCGGCTACTTTATAAAGCGTGACAATATCTTTATCAGATAAAAAGGAATCCATTGCTAAAAGAGTTCCTAAATCTAATTCCAATAGTTTTTTAACTGAATCTAATTTTTCTTCTAGGATTAGATGATTATAATGCAATAAGTCATTCATAATTAGAATGATATGGAGTTTATCAATTTCTGGTTTATTATTAAAAAAAGTATTTAAATAACATTGCATTATAAAATACAAAGCATCATTCAATTTTTTATGTTTGCATGATTTAAAATTATAAAAATTAACTGTATCTACGATTATTTTTAAATCATTGTTAATTAATATATCAATTAATTGGCACACTAATTGTAAATGTAATTCGACAATAAATGGTTCCTTAGAGTAATGATAATCAACTAAACGATCAGAAATAAAAAACCAACATTTATCAACACTATCCAGCATTGATAAACAATTCATGTGTAATCCTGCTCTAGTTTCAAAATAGTTATAAACAGTGGCAGAATCTGTATTAAAACTGAAATCTTTAGATGGTGGTTTATTTACTTTATTTTTATTATTTGAAATGGCGAGAAGTTTTTTGCAAGTTGTATACCATCGTCCCATTAAGAAGTCATCATTGGCGATTTTTTTTAGCTCTATCAAACAAGAATCAGCTTTAGAATAATCGCCTTGATCGATTGATTCAAAAAATTTTAATTCGCATTTATTAAAAGGATTATTAGCAATTGTTCGTTTAAAATCCTTTATTTCTTGGGGTAAATTAGGGTCATACATTGCCATTTCAAAGACTCTAAGGCTTCTAGCGTTGTCTTTTATTTCTTCAGCTGTTTTTGGGTAAATCGGGAAAACGTATAGTATGATCAATAGTATATTAAATTTGGTTATCATAACAGGCTTTCAATAAGTTTATTAAAATAAATTGTAGTAATATTTTAGCAAGTTTCTATGTTTTTTCTCTACTCATTTTATATGAA
>CAYSAX010000139.1:0-3004 GCA_964429045.1 uncultured Pseudomonadota bacterium | reverse complement strand
GCCAAGCATCTAAAAAGAGCCAAAAAGGTTACCTGACCCAAACTAAAGCTCATATGAATGAAGATGGCACCATCGATTTTGATGCTGATCTTAAAATTAAAGATTGTTACTCAGAATCATCCGGTTACGTTGGTAATTTAATAACTTGGTACGATTCCAATGAGAAAGATGTCACTAAAGCATTAGGTATCGGCGCGATCGTTGCGCTTGCGGTATTTAATCCTGATGTAAAAGAAGTTTTAGGCAACTTGCTTAAAAAAGCACCTTACAATGAATTATTCGTTATTCCTAAAGTTGTGCAAAAAGTAGCGGAACAAGCACCAAAAGCTATCATTGATATAGCAAAGATCTAAATAAAAATAGATTAATAAAAAAGGCCGCTTTAATCAGCGGCCTTTTTTATTGGTTAATCTGACAACCGCGTCAGCCCTTTATTTTTACTATAATTAAAGATCACTACGAATATCGCTACGGCAACGGCAGCATAGATAATTCCTAAGCCATAACCATAGAGCAGCTGTTTAGTAGGAAATATTCCATTTATCACATATTCACGCATGCCTTCAAAGATGTAGGTCATTGGAATGCAGTAACTGATTTTCTGTAGCCACATTGGAAAAACATTAATGGGATAAAATACACCGCAGATTGGTGATAGTCCCCATGCTAAAACCCACGCAAGTTCTTGAGCGCGTTTACCAAAATAAGCAATGATATGCAGTGAAACAAACCCAAGCCAAATACCGGTGATGAAAAGTGCGGGACCAAATAATGCAAACACAATCAAAATTTTAGCTATAGAAATCGTGTAAAAAAGTTTAAGCAATAGTATGCAATACACCGCGTTGATGAAACTCATAATACATGAGAAAGTCAGAACTCCCGCAATCCATTCACTCAGTTTTAAGGACAGGGTAAACAGATTGATTAAATTCAGTGACCATAGCTCTTCAATAAAACCGGTTACGAGTGTAAAGCATGCGCGACAGTTTGTTTGCCACAGCAAAATACTAAATAGGAATACGCTTTCATAGTTTACTGTTGATGATTGTTGAATTTGAGTTACCCAAGATCCGAGGAATCCCCAAATTAAAACATCAAGCAATGGCCAATAAAAGGTCATCATAATAAGATTGGGATCTTTGGTCCACAAGCGAATGTGTCGCAAGGTGACGGCCCAAATATGTCTTAGTTCCATAAAAATCCTTATTATTTTTTAGAAATACTTAAAAAATAATCTTCCAGCGATGGTTTATCGATGGAGATTTGTGAATATGAAATATCATTACGCGCCAATGCCATCAGTAAGGAGGCAATTGCATGTTCATCAACTTCAATCTCAATCTCATGTTCAAGTACTTTATAAACATAATTATTCTGAGTAAGAAAGTTTACCAACTGTTCTTTTTGGTCAGTAATCAAATGCACTCGCGCTTTTGAAACTGAGCGAGCCAGTTGTCCGGGAGTATTATTGGCAATAATTGATCCCTGTTTCATAACCAAAACGCGATCGCATACTTGCGTTACTTCATCCATGTTATGAGACGTGAATAAGATTGAAACATTGTTTTCACGTTTTTGTTGTAACACGAATTCTCGTACCTCGCGCGCTGCTTCAGGGTCCAATGCTGCTGTTGGTTCATCGAGCAATACAATTTCAGGATTAGGTAGAAATGCTTTTGCTAAGATGATACGGGTTGCTTGGCCTGCAGAGAGCATTCCTGTTGGCTTGTCACGCATTTCCCACATGCCAAAGAATTTAAGGAGATGTTCGATGCGTGCTTCACGCGTTTCCTTGGGTAAGCTAAAGATTCTACCTACCACATCTAAGTTTTCCCAGATTGTGAGGCGTGCGGGCAGTTTATCATAGCCACTGGCATAGGTTACTCTTTTAAGGACTTGAGTACTATGTTTACTAAAATCTTTTCCAAAGTAGCGAATGCTACCAGAAGTCGGGGTTAACACTCCCAATAGCATTTGAATGGTGGTAGTTTTACCGGCACCATTGGTTCCTAAAAATCCTAAAATCTCTCCTTTGTGAAGTTCAAAGGAGATTCGATTTACGGCGATATACTCTTTGGTTTGGGTAAAAGGCCAAATTCCTGATCTATAAATTTTACTCAGGTTATCTACCTGCATTATAGGCATAAAAATTCCTCAATAGTGAAGAAATGGAAAAACAATAAATAAAATGAATTATAACGCTGCATTTTGAGCGTTAGGGAGGTTTATAGGGATGTAAACGCGCTAAGCGTCAACAAGGAAGATAGATAGTTGTTTTCATGGGCGTATAGCCTTTCTTTTTTAGAAGTACATAGAAAATAGTACTTCAAGTGATGGGCAAAGGCAAGAGAGAAAAACAGATTGGGAGAAAAATAAAAAAGTTATTGCGCGCAGATAGTAGCTTTAATGACTAATTCATTACCTTGAGTGTCACCCAGACTAACCATACCTTCTTTATCTGATACCAGAACAAGTGCTGGTTGTGAAGTAAGTTTTTTGCCTTCTGGGGTTTTTTCAAATATTTGAGTATCAACGAGGAATTTATCATTGCCTGTGGTTACTGTGTATTTGATTGCTCCTGATGCACTTTCAAGAAAACCTTCAAAAGGAAAAGTAGAAAATGATTCTTTAAGATTAGTTTCTATAGTTTTTGATTTAGAATGATAGCTTAGGTTAAGCTCTAATGTATGGGCAGATGCTAATGATGCAGTGATACTTAATAATAATCCAATAGTGATAATCATATTTTTCATATTAGATCCTTAGATGTTTATTCCCCAACCTGTTTTTTGAATACTAATAGTATGATAAAGAATAAAGATTATGCAAACTTTGCTAAAATTGTATTACCGATAATTGCTTTTCTTTTAATATCTTCATGACATCTGTTGGTAGATAGTATCAATAGAATAATAATATCTATAAAATAATTAAGATGATAAGTAATACTATGATTTACTAAGGATAGCTTTGAGTATTCCTTTTATTTTATTTATATCCG
>CAYSAX010000138.1:0-3111 GCA_964429045.1 uncultured Pseudomonadota bacterium | reverse complement strand
TAAATAAGAGATTCTAAGTTTCTATTTTGTAATAGATTGACGATATTGCCCAAATAGCTTGCAAATACAAGCATCTCATCACGCTCAATATGGCTATAAAATTCATTAAGCCGTGCATAGCGTTCAATGATAATATACCCAATTACCGTATGATTTTTGTAAATTGGTAAGAAAATATCGGCATTGATCGTATCCATAAAGTTTAGAATTGTATGATCAGCATAATTGGGATCATAAAGATTATTAAAATCTATCTCATCATAAATGAGTATTTTTACTTTATTAATGCACTTTTCTAGTTCAGGATCAGTATTACTCAAGAAAGTTTCAGAGATTGTTTCAATCTCATTAATCTCTTTCTTGGAAATCTTTTCCGGATTTAAAGAACGCAAATGCAATGAAACGCGATTGCTGGGGATCTCAAAGGCAGTTTTAAAGAAGGCCTGGCTAATATGCCCGAGCTCACTAATACTGGTTGCTTTGGCAAGTTCTTCGAGGGTGTCTTTAAAGCCATCAATAAAGTTAAATCGATGGTGTTCTTGTACGTGATTTTGGAAGTTAAGAAATCGAAGGCCGATTACTTTTTTAGCACAATAGTACAAAGCGATAGTTAGAAATGTAGTAGAAATACCGATAATGGAGTAACAGCTAGTAAAATAACCAGGAAAGATCTGGAATGGATAATATTGTATAAAGTCTGATAGTAAACGAGGGATAATCAAAAATTTTATTAGTATAAGAAACTGTTTTTTTAATATTCGAGGTTTCTTATTTTTCTTCAACTTTTTTAATGAATAATAAATAGAAGTTGGCATTAAAATAAATACTGCATAGAACGGAAACCAACTTTGCATAGTTAATTGAATTTTAGAAGGTTCTAAAGAAAAAATAGTATTTATGCAAGAATAGAGAAATAAAATTGAAAATATTGAAGTAATAATTATAAAGATTTTTTGTCTTAGATTTATCTTGTTGTCTGCAGGAGAAATCATTTCTTCTAGTAAAAGTGCAAGAGCCTGATACTCGATTGCAAAAAAGATCCAAGCAAATCTAGTTAAAAATAAAATGCTACTATGGATAGCAAAAATAGGTTGAGGAATAAAAAATTCTTTAACGGATAGTAAAATCCATGCAAAATCTTCAAACAAAGCTCCGACTAAAACAAAGCAAAGAAACATTCTAGATTTAGTTAGAAAGTTAGAAGAAACTTTTTGAGTAATAAGTATATTCAAAATGTAAATTTTAAATATTAAAGAAATTCCATTAATGGTTATAAGGAAAGGATAACTGCCGAAAATAAATTCTATATAATGAAAAAGGCTGTTCATAAGGTAAAATTGTTGCTATCAAAAAGCCTAGGAGTTATAATACATTCAACAGTTTTTTTAGGTATAAATTTGGGAGTTTTTATAATGCACAAATTTTGGGAGTCAATAAACACTTATGTTGCAAAAAATATAAATATTTTTTTTGCACTCGGTGTAATTTTTTTACTATTGACTGATGATGGCCCTCCATCGGGTACATAAACTCTATCATACATTCCACATTACACTAATCTAACGTAGAATCAACTTTGTCATGAGGATTGCTGGTGGATAAAAAAGATCGTGCTATTCGTATTATTGAAGTATTACGAAAAGCAACTAAGCGGATGGTGCAGCCAGCATCCTTCCAAATTACAGAAAAATATGGAAAAAATCCGTATTTAATCCTTATTTCCTGCCTTTTAAGCTTACGAACGAAAGATACCGTCTCTTTTCCGGCATCGGTTAGACTTTTTGAGTATGCCCAAACTCCCGAACAAATGCTTGAAGTTCCGGTATCTGTCATTGAAAAGCTTATTTATCCAACCGGTTTTTATCGACGTAAGGCTCGACTTCTTCATGAAGTGAGCGCCGATCTGATTAAACGGTTTAAAAGTAAAGTTCCCGCCGATCTTGATGATCTATTATCAATCAAAGGGGTCGGACGCAAAACGGCTAACTTAGTCTTAGGGGTTGCTTTTGATATCCCGGCTATTTGTGTAGATGTTCATGTCCATAGAGTCTCTAATCGTCTTGGGTTAATTCAAACTAAAACGACTGAGGAAACCGAGCAAGCGCTGATGAAATTGTTGCCTCCCGAATATTGGATTGAGTTTAATCATTTGATTGTTATGTGGGGCCAAAATATCTGTGTTCCTATTTCTCCCTTTTGTTCAAAATGTGCTATTGCACCCTTGTGTCCGCGTATTGGTGTGACACGTCATAGATGACCTGATGTTGTATAAAAATAATATTGAGCCGTGTGGTTATAATCATCTAATGGTGTTCGATCTATTCCAGCGTCTATAAGCAGCCAATAAACTGCGTTATGCTTTGCAGTTGGTTGTTTGTTTTCTGCGGCTAGATGAAGTGCTGTTCTTTTAAAAACTCTTGTTCGTTCATTAATCGTTACTCCATGAGCAAGTAAGCTACTAACTGCTCGGGTATTTCCTTGAGTGGCTGCAAGATGTAAAGGAGAGCTGAAAGATATGCGTGTGGTTTTATTGGGATTTGCTCCCGCCTTAAGAATTGCTTCGACCGCTTGGCCATTATCCAAATGTAATGCAGCACATAAGGGAGTAAAGCGTTCAAAATGTTCTGAGTTAGCTGGATTAATCGAAGCCTGATATTGATAGTTAAGTTCCACGCCATTCAGATCAGCATCAGTAAGTGCAGTTTTGTTGTACATTTTAGCCCACAACTGGGGAAATAGAGAACATGATATTGCCAATAGATGATCGGGAATTATTACAGATCGGTCAAATGTTTTGCTGATAGTACTGAGTCGCTTAAATAATTGAGCTTTGGGTACGTCTGGAATAAAAGAATTTGGTTTTAATTGATACCAAGCCCACCCTAAAAGATTTTCCATTCTATACAAAAAGCTCGGATCAAATTCCATTTGTAGCTTACGATCAGCAGCCAAGAAAGTTCTGAGTGCTTTGATTACTTGTTGTTTTGATTCAGATTGCCCAATAATATCTTTTATAATATGAATTTTGATATCAGAAAATAATGATTCAAAGCGGCTATACGTGACCAATTTATCTGGCGGAGCCTCCATCGTATGGATGCAGACAGAATA
>CAYSAX010000137.1:0-3115 GCA_964429045.1 uncultured Pseudomonadota bacterium | reverse complement strand
CGGTTTTTTCTTTTGAGATAAAACCAAGTTTTGAAGAACCATAAAGAACAGGGAATTCTAATTGGTCTTCGTGTGTTGCAAGATCAAGGAACAATTCATGAACCATGCTTTCAGTTCTTTCAATATCAGCATCTTTACGATCTACTTTATTAATTAAAACGATCGGTTTTAAATTTAATTGAAGCGCTTTCATTAATACGAAGCGAGTTCCTGGCAATACACCTTCAGCCGCATCAACCAATAACAAGAATCCTTCAACCATCTGCAAAGTACGTTCTACTTCGCCACCAAAGTCACTGTGTCCTGGGGTATCAACAATGTTAATAGCATAATCTTTGTATAAAACACCGGTATTTTTAGCCAAAATGGTAATACCACGTTCACGTTCAAGATCATTAGAGTCCATAACACGCTCGGCAGACTCTTCTTTAATGGTGCCTGATTGCTTAAGCAACTGGTCAACCAATGTAGTTTTGCCATGGTCAACGTGGGCAATGATAGCGATATTACGAATATGTGAACGATCAGCATTATTCATGACTAGGGTTCCGGTTATGAAGGGTTTTTTAAGATAGATTCGGCTTTCGCCGCAACCTCTTTAGATTCTATTTAAGAGTATCAAACAGCAGTTTTCTTGTCAATTTGAAAATTTGCAGAAATTGCTTTTAAAATGATGATCCCGCCTTCTATTTCGGTTTCCCTTAAGAACGGCGGGATTAATTTGCTATTTATGCAACTAAGCTACTAGAAATGGCTTGCAGCATATGGCAATAACGCCATTACGCGAGACTTTCTAATATTACGCGCTAAATCACGTTGGTGTAAGCTGCAGTTACCAGAGATACGTGCTGGTAAAATTTTGCCACGTTCAGTTAAAAAGTTCTTTAAGAACGTTCCGTTTTTGTAATCAAGGAAAGTCGCTTGTTCAGCGTTTCCACAGAAGCGGCAGTGTTTTTTGCCACCAAAGCCTTGTTTACGGAATCTTTTTTTCAATAAACGAGCATTTATCTTAAGTTTGATTTTCTTTGTCATGATTATCCTTTATTGATTACGCCATCATGTCGTCTGAAGAGTCAGACATCATGTTGTCTCTGTTGTTGTCTTTCATGAAAGATCCAACTTCGCGCGCTGGAGCTTCTTCCAATGATTGTGGGCGTTGATATGCTAATGAAGCATCGGTTTCAAGGCTTGAGATCATTGAGCGCATAACTACTTCATGCATTTTAACATCAAGTAAGGTTTTAACCGTATCAACCAATTCTGGCTGAGCAGTTTCAAAACGCGCTAAGAAATAGACACCGTAATCATTTTTTTTGATAGGATACGCAAGGCGATATTTGCCCCAACGCTCAAAGGATACCATTGATCCTTTTTTATCTGCTACCAAACGATCAAATTCTTGCTCGATCGCCTTGGTTTCATCAGCAGTAATTTCAGGAACGGTAAGCATTAATGCTTCGTAACGATACATATAAGGGAACTCCGAACTAACTGGAAGTGTATATACACTATAAAAGGCACCATGCCTCTTATTTAGTTAAAAAGGCTTCAAAAGCCTTATTCAATAAGAAAAATCTATCATAAATTCGAAGAAAATCCAATTTTTATCCTACTCAGCCCGATGAGCAAATAAAAAAGGCCGGAAAAAATCCGGCCTTTAATTTTTCTAGCGTAAGATTTACGCTAATTTTTGATGGCGTTCAATTACGCGACCAATGATTCTGAAATGGTCTTTGCCACGAACCAATGCGATTGGCGGAGATTTGTGGTTAACCGATTCAAGAACGATAAAATCATCAGTGTAGGTTACTTGCATAATGCCACGGATAGTCGTGTCATTGCCGTATTCTACTGCTGCGATATCGCCTGAACGAACCCAAACTTCTGGAGAGATGATCAAACAATCACCTTTAACAAAGGTTGGAGACATTAAGTTATTATCGATGCACAATGCGAACATTGAGCTATCGGTTGTATTTAATACTGGAATAAAGACATCTTTATAGCCAGTGGTAATTTGCATTAATTGGTTATTGTATGGTGATGGATTTGAAGGAATATCACCAACGATAGGTACGATTTGTACTTTTAATTCTACGTCTGATTTCTCAGGCATACTTACGTTGCTGTCAATATTGTCAGTACGTTTACGGCGCTGTGCAAACAAATCGATCGGGCTGATCTCAAATGCGTTTGCTAATTTACGAAGTGAATCTTCGTTCCAACGACGGGTTCCATTTTTAATGTGAGTTAAATAAGATTCGGACATACCTGTTTTTTCTGCGAGCGTTTTGGTTGTCCAGCCTTTTTCTCTTAAAAGCTCTTTTACTCGTAATTCAGTACTTCTTGATGACATACTGTGCTCCTCCTGATATCTTATGTATTATTATTTGGTTAAAATTACTGCACTTAATTCTAATAGTACACAATAATTTCGGCTTGTCAAATGGAAAACACCTCCCTCAAACCTGCTTCTACACTGATAAAAGTCAAAGAACGTTTCAATAAGAATTATTTTGAACAAAAAGCGTGGGCTGCCAATCAAGTCATTTGTGGCATTGATGAAGTAGGCCGCGGCTGCTTAGCTGGACCAGTCGTTACTGCTGCAGTAATCTTACCGCCAGGCAAGCAACCCAGCAGACTCTTAAAAGACTCAAAAGAAATGACCCATGAAGAACGCCTTAAGGCATTTGAATGGATTGATAAGAACTGTGCTTATAGCCTGGGTATCGTGCATCATAGGATCGTTGATAGTAAAAATGTTTGGCATGCAACCTTAGTTGCTATGAAAAAAGCACTGGTTCATCTGCTTGCTACTGCACCGATAAAACCCTCCAAGATCATCATCGATGCCATGCCATTAAACCTGGCAGATACCTCATTTGGCGATATACCGGTCCATTATTTCCCCTTTGGAGAACGTCGCTCAAGCAGCATCGCAGCTGCTTCAATTGTGGCTAAAATAAAACGAGATGCCATGATGCAGCGTTTAGATACCCTTTTTCCAGGCTATTTATTGGCCTCTCATAAGGGCTATTCTACCCCTCCCCATAAGCGAATCCTGCTTGAAAGCCAAAATCAGCTTATTATCCATAGAAAGAGCTTCTTAGGCAGA
>CAYSAX010000136.1:0-3158 GCA_964429045.1 uncultured Pseudomonadota bacterium | reverse complement strand
TATTATTGGAAATGATGCTGGCAATGGCGTTGAGATCTTGAACGGTTCAAATGGTAATATCGTTCAAGGCGATGCTATTGGCACAGACTTTGGTGGTGCCGTTGATTTTGGCAATGATGGTGCGGGTGTATTTATAGCAGGATTTTCAAATAATAACTTAGTTGGCAGTCCATCATCTTTGTTATTAGGAAATTTGATAGCAAATAATAATAAAGGTGTGGTTGTTGGTGTAAATGCCAGCGATTTAAGCGTAGGTAATTCTATCTTAAATAACAGTATTTATAACAGTGATACAAAAATTGGAATCGATTTAGCAAACGATGGCCCGACGCCAAATCATGCAGTCAATCCATTCACCGGTCCTAATAATTTTCAAAACTTTCCTGTTTTAGGCACACCAATTATCACTCAAACAGGCTTGAATGTACCGTGGACTTTGCACAGCCGTCCAAATTCATTGTTCATCTTACAATTCTTTAGAAATATTCCGGGAGATCCAGAAGGTAGAATACTGCTTTCATCAATAACGGTGGGTCCAACTGATGCAAATGGCGATATTTCAGGAACATTAGTTGTTCCAGGTGGCGTACCATTAAATTCAGCAATCACTGCGACAGCAACATTATTTTTCGGTGGTGAAGTGCCAATCGTTTCAGATACATCTGAATTTGGTGCAACACTCTATGCTGTTGCAAATCCTTGCCTGCCAAAACCGTGCAAAAGATAATTTAGATCAATTCAAAATAAAAAAGAGCCCTCAAATGCAAGGGCTCTTTTTTATTTAAACAATATTTTGAGTTTGTTCGCGCGCTTTTTCTAATTCGACTTTTATGTTAATAGCATGAGCGCTGATGGTACCGTCGCTACATTTTGCCGTTATGGTATTAATTTCACGCGAAAGTTCTTGTAAAATGAAATCTATGCGCTTGCCTTTTTCAATCTCTGACGTTTCTAAGCTTTGCAGCAAGGTTTTAATATGATTTTTAAATCTAACGATTTCTTCATGAACATCAATCTTATCAAGGATAGCGTAGAGCGTATTTTTTTGTAGTTCAGCGAATTTACTCGTGTCCTGTTCTAACTCTTTTAAAGCATCATTCATTTTCTGTTTTTGAGTTACCATCAATGACTCAAATGCTTTTTCAATACGGTTAATCTCTTTTTCGATGATTGCGATGCGATTAATAATATCTTTTTTTAAAGCAGAGCCTTCTGTTGTTTGAACTTTGATAAGGTCTTCTATGAGTTCATGGACAGCATTGAATATTTGAGCTTTGGTATGATCATCGATTTCAATCTCTTCAGTGATAAAAATATTGGGAAGCATCAATACATCGGCGATAGAGACAGTGCCTTCGACAGGAAACTTTTTTTTAATAAGTTCAAGTGCATTGAAATAATTTTGAAGCGTGGGAATTGAAGGCTCGATAGCACCTTTAAATGCATTAGGATTACCTAAATGAATAGTAAAGTTAATAGACCCACGCAGTAACTTAGCCTTGAATATTTTTACAAAATCTGTTTCCAGATTATTAAGTGGATAATGAAGCTTACATATTGCATCAAAATAACGTGAGTTAAGTGACTTAAGGTTTATGGAAATCGGGAGTTTCGATTCTTTAATGGTTAAAATGAATGACTTAGTGGCAAAGCCGGTCATGCTGCGAATCATAATATCCTTTATGCAAGATTGGTATAAACGTTTTGAACGTCATCCAGATCTTGTAAACTTTCTAAGAAATCATATGCTTTTTCTGCTTGATCTTCAGGGAGTTTAGTTGTGTTTTTAGCGACCCATTCGATTTCAGCTTTTTCAATTTTAAGATTCAGTTGTTTTAAAACTTGTTTGATCGATTCAAGTGATTTTGGATCACCATAAATGGTGAATGTTGCTGAATCAGCCTTTAAATCTTTAATGTCAAAATCCATTAACTTTTCTAACAGATCATCTTCAGTGATAGTGCCGCTTGTTTCGATAACGGCCATTTTTTCAAACATCCAGGCAACTGAGCCTGATTCGCCCAAATTTCCACCTTTACCGGTAAAAATGTGGCGTAATTCACCAACAATGCGATTTTTGTTATCACTGAGCGTATCGACAATAACGGCTATGCCATAAGGGCCATATCCTTCGTAGGTCATTGGTTCGTAGCTGACTCCCGGCAATTCGCCGGTACCACGTTTAACTGCACGAGTAATGTTATCAATTGGCATATTTATATCACGTGCTTTTTCTATTAAGAGACGCAAGCGAGGATTTCCATTAGGATCTGCTCCACCTGCTTTGGCTGCTACGGTGATCTCTTTTATGACTTTAGTAAAGGCTTGTCCGCGTTTACCATCTTCTTTTTCTTTTTTGCGCTTAATCGTCGCCCAGTGGGAATGCCCTGACATGAGAAAATTCCTTTTATAAAAAAATCGTACGTAGAAATTAGAATATCTTTTTGAAAGGGGTATGTCGATAAGAAGCTTAGACCAGGTAAGTGAAAGGGTTAAGAGAAAAAGGCTAGAGTAATGTGTGCTGCCCTAAAAAACGCTGCTTTAGAAGGGGCAATTTTTTATGGGGAATTTGTCTTCCACGTGCTGTTTTTTCTAAATAGCCTTTGCGTAAGAGAAAGGGCTCATAAACCATCTCAATTGTTTCGGTATCTTCACCAATCAGTGCCGCTAAAGTTTCTAATCCTACCGGGCCACCATTAAAATTTTCAATGATTTTTTGTAGCAGCATGATATCGATTTTAGTAAGGCCTTCGGCATCAATTCCTAAAAAATCTAATGCTTGTAATACTATCGGATGATCAAGTTCGTTAAGATTTTTAACTTGAGCAAAATCACGCACGCGTCGTAAGATCTTTTTGGCAATACGGGGTGTTCCTCGTGCACAAGTACCAATTAATAACGCTGACTGCGCGGGTAAACTGATATTTAAGTATGAAGCTGATTGTAAAACAATTTTTTGTAAATCGGTGTCAGAATAAAAATCTATGCGCTCAATAATCCCAAATCGGCTGCGTAGCGGAGCAGAGATCATACCGCTCTTAGTTGTAGCGCCTACTAAGGTAAAAGGGTTAATTGGCAAATTAATCGATTTTGCAACGGCTCCTTGACCAATTATTACCTCAACACGAAAGTGTTCCAATCCATTAAAAAAAACTTCT
>CAYSAX010000135.1:0-3181 GCA_964429045.1 uncultured Pseudomonadota bacterium | reverse complement strand
CTGCTACCCCACCACATTCTACATTAGAACCGGTTGCTGCAGTCGGACTCTCGTTAATATTAAAGTCGACTTCACCTGCTCCCGTACAACCAAAAGCTGAAGTTACATTATAAGTAAAGTTACCTACTGCTGGACCAGGCACGTTAGGGGTAAACATAAAGAAACCGCCCGGCTGTAAATTAACGGTTCCATTCGACACACTATTTAATGTAAAGGTAAGTGGCTGTTCACCCGATACTAAGGTTGGAACAAGATTTCCACTTACTGTTCCATTATCACATGCGGCAAATAATCCGGTAGTAGTTGTTGGTCTTGGATGCACGATAACATTAATTCGTCCGGTATTACTTGGGCAAGATAATGTCGAATCGAGTGCTTGGAAATTAAATCCTGCTAATCCGGAGAATGTTGGCGGCGTTGGAGTAAAGCTAAAGGGTCCTAATGGATTTAAGGTTAATGTTCCATTTGAGGGAGCACCAACACTGGTGAATGAAATAGTCGGACCAGGTGGCGTTAATAAATTGTCATTTAAATCACCGGTTACCGTAACTCCAGGGCATGTATCTAATGTTGAACCAGTTACTTGGGGCGCAGGAAGATAATTAATAAAAATTGTGCCTACACCACTTGGCGAGCAACTACCACCCGTAACATTAAAATTAAAACTTGCATTACCAAGAAAATTTGCTCCCGGGAAAAAGGTGAATGTGCCATCAGCATTTACTACTACAACACCACCACTTGCTCCACCTACTTGTCCAAAAACAAATGGTCCGGTACCACAGGTAATAAAATTGAGTAAGTTTCCCGTTACCTGCGCATTTTGACATCCGGTTAATTGCCCGGTACCAGGAACTGGCGCTACATTAACGTTTATAGTAACCGTTCCATCAACCAAACTTGGGCATCCAAGGGCATCTAGTACTGAAAAAGTGAAACTTCCGGTACAAGGCACAAGACATGTTGGAATACATGTTGGGGTAAATACAAAGGATCCATCTGGATTAACGATTACAGTACCACCTACAGGAATTCCCGTGCCTGTAAATATATAACCACCAGCGCCACCGGTAGCTGTTAATTGACCCGCAACCGAAATATCAACACACGCATCTATTGTTTGGTCATCAGGAATTGGTGCTTCAGTTATGGTTATTGTTGCAGTTCCACTTGCAGAACATGGCGGTGGATTGGTATCAGAAACCGAATAAATAAAGAAGCATCCTCCCGGACCTGTTGGCGCAGTAAAGGAGTATATACCGCCTGGACTTAAAGTTAGCCCGGTACAAGTTGTGCTATTTAATGTATAGGTAAAACTAGAACCACTCGGTCCCGTTACAAATGGCCCAAGATCGCCGGTACTAAATTGGCCTGCACAGACAATAAATTCTGTAGGCGTTGTAGACGGCGCTTGTTTAATGCCGATATCCACATTTCCGGGTGCAGTTGCTGAGCAAAATACCAACGGAGTAAAATCAGAAGTAAGATTATAACTAAATGAAGCAGTACCAAAGAACAGCGGATCACTAACAAACTGGAAAACCCCTCCGGTTGGATCAAGAAGAGCTACTGCACCACCGGTTGGATTAAAAACAGTATAGTGTGATGGTTGCGGACCACATGGACCACTAAATCCGGTACATGATACACATCCAACACAAGCGGTACAACCCAGAAAGCCTGATTGTCCAGTACATATTGGTGATGGTAAGGTTCCTGTTACGGTGCTTCCTTGGCAAATTGGACCAGTAGATAAATCAGCTAATTGAACATACGGTGAAACAAATATAGTAATTTGCCCTAAACATACTGAAGTTGCTACACCCTCATCAAGCCAAGAAACGCACGGGAAATAACTTTGAGTTCCACATTCGGTAGCCTTTACTTGTACTTGCATCCCAACACTAAGATTTTGAGGAAAGGGTTCAGTAAGATCCCAATCACCAAAATTGGTTTCACCTGCAGGACAAACAAAAGCATCACTACCCGCACAATCGGTTGGCACCACTGCGGTACTACTAAATGCTGCAAATCCAGTAATTGGAGGTATTACATTGGGACACGTTAAACCTGGAGCTCCCGTGCCCGGAACAAAACCTCTTAAATGATAATCGGTCATCAGTTGCCCACCATTTGCTGAAATAGTAAAGTTGATAACAACCGTATCTCCCAGACACCACTGATTATCCCAGCTGGCAGAAATAGTTAAGTTATCAGCTCCAAAGGTAACTGTTTGCGGAACTGCATAAGAACAATTATAAAAACCCATTATTGCCAAGATTATTGGCCAAAAAAAGAATTTAACTCGTGTGAAATATCTCATTATTTTTTCTCCCTTTTATAAGACGCGTTTCTTTTTTGATATATACCATACCTTATTTTTTAAATGCTATGTCTCAATTTAAAAAAAGAATGAATATTGTTTTTAGTTTCATTTAATTTATTAAAAAAAAGCAAGAGCCTGAACTAATTCAGGCCCTTGCTTCTTGTTTAAATATTTATTTTATGGTCTATATTTTCTTACACGACGTGAACTGCGTTTAAGTTCTTGAACTTCAGCAGTTTCTTGTTCTTCATTAATTTCTAATGCTGCAACTTCGGATGTCGGTTCTACCACCTGTATAAATATTGTTGCCATCGATTTACAGCCTTTTGCATCGGTTACTTGGTAATTAAATTGTGCCATACCAGTAAAGTTTGCATGGGGAATAAATACAAAAGAACCATCAGCATCTATCACCGCATTGCCATTTTGCGCAGTCTCTACCTGAATAAAATGATATTCAGGAGTTCCGTTCGATACTAGATGTGTAAGAGTACCTTTAAGTAAATTATTAATTTTAATTTCATAATTACCATCAAGTAAAACTGGTGCAGGATAGGTATTTACCGTAACGGTTGCTACCTCACTTTCATAACCATTTGCATCAGTTACTTGATACTGGAAGCTTGCTTGCGTACTAACTTCTGAGAATGGGGCAATCATAAATGAACCATCAGCACTCAATTGAACAGTTGCATTTACCGCTTCTCCAACTTGACTGAACACGTATGGAGCAGTACCACTTATCACGGATCCACTTAAATTTTCATTAAGTACCGTACCTTGACAAATGTACTTATTAAAATCTACTACAACTGGTCTTGGTTGAACTATAATAGTTACTTCACCTTTAGTAGC
>CAYSAX010000134.1:0-3189 GCA_964429045.1 uncultured Pseudomonadota bacterium | reverse complement strand
CAATCAACAAACGTCGTCGCTCTCTTAAACGCATTCGGCTCTGATCTTTATTTTGGTATTGCCACCGGCACCAGTTATGATGAAGGTTGTAATTCGATCGATAATGTCCTTTTAACCGTCACACAAAAAATTCCGTCCGGAAATATTTTATTTGTAGGCAATGGAGTTGCATTAGCTACCGAACAGATTAACAATAGTTTTGGCGATAGAGCGCAAACTAGCACTCCTCATCCTGAAACTGTATCCCTAAATGCAATCGCAAAAAGTGCACTTAAACACTGGCATAATAAAACTAATATCAGTTACCAGCTTGAGCCACTCTATTTTAAAGAAGCATTTTATAAGTTATAAAAATTACCATGAAAAAATACTTACTATTTGTGCATCTGGTTATCTGCATTCAACTAATCTCATTAGTTAATCAGCCTTCAATTCACGTCATAAAAAAAGAAATTGAACATAAAAAGAGTCTGCCCAATTTAGTATTTATGGGAAAAATTTTAATGATCGGCGGAGGGGTAGGAACATTACTTTGTTCAATAATTCTGAGTGGTCGTCAAGGAAATATGGAACCAGACCACTATCGTAATTTTCTTAAAACATATGAAAGTAGATTAGAGTATTCATATGGAATGTTTATCGCTGGTGCATTCGGATACTGCATAGGGATCATAAAGTATAATCAGACCAATCCATCGCTAAAAAGTCTATTCTCGCGCCCCGCTCTTGCGCAAAAGATCTTCAATATCTAAAAGTTAATAGCCATCTACAAAAGGTTCCTATGATTAAATATTTTTTTATTCTTGTTTTCTATTCAATGGTAACCACTCCGTTAGTTAAACCCTTTCTTAAAAATGTGATTGTTGTCAAAGGAACGGGTAAAACAGCCTTAACTGGTATCTATACCGTCTTTAAAGATGCTTATTACGAAACTCAACATAAGAGAAATGAGATCGTTAAAAAAGAATTAATGAAAGAGTCAAAAGGCCCTGATTTAGAATTTATGGGACAAGCTATTATTGTTGGCAGCCTCTTATATTTATTAACCTTTGTATCTGATTATAACGCAGAAATTATAGAATTTGACCAATTAAAAATAGCATGCGGAAAAACTATAGGCAGTATCGCTGCGGGAACAATAAGCATTTTGGTTGCAAAACGTAAACAATCTCAATCAAGTAATAATGAAAATTCTACCTTAAAAGACAAAGCTGATCTTTTTTTCGCCTCTTTTAATAGAAGGCTATTATCGAAAAAATTATTTAATCTCTAGAAATTCTATTCTCGTGCGCCCCGCTCTTGCGCAAAAGATCTTCAATATCTAAATATTCTTTATTTACGGAAATCTGTAACGGAGTTAAATTTGCCGGATGGCCAAATGCATTTGGGTTAGCCTTATTATCTAGAAGTGCCTTTACCATCTCAATCTGATTGTTATGCACTGCAGTAATGAGTAAGGTTTTGCCCACGCGTACTTCATTTATGCGAGCTCCTATTTTAACTAATGGTTGCACCAATTCAGGTGACAAACCCTGTTCAACGGCATGCCATAAAACATCAGTCGGCTTGGATAAGGGTGTATGCTGGACAATTTTTAGCAAAGAATCTGAATCTCGTTGTTCAATAGCAAATTGAATCGCCGCATCTATCCATTCTTGTTGTTTTTGTGGTTGTTTAAGCCATTGCAAAACGACTGGTATTGATTGAGGCACATTGGTTTTAGCTGCAACGAAGATTACCGGCTTTTTTGTAATAAGATCTTGCGGCAATAACGATAAAAGAATTCCTTGATACGATTGATCAGGATTTTCTAACAAAAGATTAAGAACAAGCTCAATTCTTTCAAGAGGAGTTAATGGATTTTTTGTGTTATTAAGAACATAATCTAATACTTTTTTTTGAGTATCTTTAAAGAGTGGATTAATTTCGCGTGCTAGTTTTTTAATATCATGAGAAATAATAAGAGGATTTATCTGAGCGATGATCACATCAGTTTTATTAGTTAGTGCACACAAATATGAAACACCACAGCAAAATAATAATAAGAATCCCAGTAATACCGCTATATCATACTTTCGCGCAACTCTTTTTTTCATAAATACCCCTTTGTTTTATACTTGAGTTTACTCAAGCACAAACGAGGCTTACAATATTATCGCACTAAAGAACGAATAATGCCTACAGTCAAAGAAGCAGCTTGGCATGCACGAAGAATGGTTGGGGTTAATGCAGTGAATATAAAATCGGCCTTTTTTAAAAGCTCTTTTTCTTGCGTGGTTAAATCACCTTCAGGCCCAATGGCTAATATAAATGATTGGCTCACGTTAAAAGCATCCGTTATAGAAGACAAGTGAAACCCGGCTGGATCAAAAAAAATTTTTTGAGAGGCATTAAGATGCAGTACTTTTTCCAATTCCACCGGCTCTAAAAGTTTAACCGAGCAAAACTGTTTAGATTGTTCGGCCGCAGCATGAATAATACTGAGCGCACGTTCATGGTCCTTGGAAGTCCATTTTTGTTGGCTTTTACTCGTTATTATCAACTGAATAGTATTGACACCCGTTTCGGTTAACGCGTACAAAGCGGTCTCAAATGAATCACGTTTTAAAAGTGGTAATAAAATAGTAATTTCGGGCTTAAGGTGAGTATTTTTTTCTACTTCAAGGATCTTGCACTCAACAGACTTATGCTTAGTCATCTGCACAATAGAAACTTTTGCATGGAACTGATTATCAAAGAAAATACATTCATCACCAATTTCCAATCGCACCACAAACACAATACGATGGACTAAATCTTTATCGGTAATAGATACTGTTTTGTTATTTTTTTGTAAAAGTTGACTGAGAGATTCTAAGTAAAAGCTAAACTCGTGTTTATTATCGCGCTTCATGTACTTTTTATCTGTGTTTTTGAAACCTTTGATTGGAACCATACTGATAGTGAGTTCATGGTATCGGTCAATTTAAGGTATGCATTAAATAATGGCATACCCACAATGCGCAACAAAACCAGTAAACGGCTTGGCTTAGCAAATTGTATACCGTCATAAGCATTAACGGATAATGCTTGATCTTCCAATGCATCAAAATCGAGTTCATTACTCATAAGTGGAGCCGTAGTTGATGCTTGAGCAACATTTCTGGCAGCAACAACAGAAGCAGGCTCAACACCGTGATCTATGGATAT
>CAYSAX010000133.1:0-3222 GCA_964429045.1 uncultured Pseudomonadota bacterium | reverse complement strand
GAAAGGTTTGTGAGCAGGGCGCAATCGATTTTTATTAGTGGGCTTGTGGGTGCGCAATGTTTATATCAATGGTATACCAATTCTCTTACTATTTCTGAATGTAAGCATCACATAAAATTATTGTCTGCGAGCGTTTGGTGTTGCGTAGACAGTTGCCAAGAAACTTCTGCTATAGAAAGTTGTGAAGATGCGGTGATGACTATCGATGCAGTCATTCGTCAAAAACAAGGTTTAAACCATCCCCATCAGGATTAAAAGGAATAATATGCACGCATTATTATTTTTTATATTGTTATTGAACTTTTCAATTCATGCAATGGATCAGTTTGTTATTACTATTGGTGATGCTCAAGAAGTAGCTCGAGCCAAAGAAGCACAAAAAAGATTACAGTTTGCTCAAGAAAAAAATGCATTGCTTGAACAAGCAGAGTCGGATATTGAAAAAGGACTCTGTGCATTCATGGCTGGTTATATGTGGTTAAGTAAAATGTTTTGTATGAATGGTCCTGGCTTGCAACCAACGATGTCTGACGCTTATATTCTAGGATGCTCATGGAGTGCAGGGTGCACATTTTGCGCAGCAGGGTGTTGCAATTGTTGCAGAGCGATGATGCTTAAAGAAGAATAATTGATCAAACAAAGTTACAATAAAAGTGGATAAGCAAATTTTTAAATTTATTGATTTTTGCTGCAGCATTGAGAAATACTTTAAATAAAAAAAGGAGTTCTCATATGTCAGTTCAATTACACAAAAGAGCAGTTGAAAAAGCAGAGAAAGTAATCCACGCAGGTGAAATCGAAACCCATAATTCAAACTGGGAAGCGGAAAAGCCAACTGCCGATGAAGTAAATTACTTTATCAATACACATTTTCTTGAAGAATACGGCTTATGGTTTTTAGGAATCGATACTTCAAAACCTAAAAATGTTAAAGAGCATTATGTGTATCCGCATGGTGATCTTAAAGAAGTACAACGTTCGGCGTTAGTTGATACTATCAAAAAAGCTGAACAAGCAGGGCACAAAGAGATTGTGGATGTGGCTAAGCGTTTGCTTGATATGGTTGATAAAAGAGCGAAGTCATAATTTAGATTTATAAATTATTTATTATAATTTTTTATTAAATTGACGCCTTCCAGGCGATGGGTAAGTGGATTTTAACTGGAGGTGTTGTTGCAAACACCTCCATACCTCCGTGCACCCAAGGTGCCCCTTGGGTATCCCTGTCGAAACGCAACTCGGCTCTTGCCAGCTTGCGCTGGCCCACGCCTCACACACTCATTTCGACAATTTAGAATTGAACGTTTTATACGAATTCTGTACGATTAGCCTTCGCTGCTCGCTCATCGCTCGACGCACTCGGCTCTGTTTATTCTTCTATTAAACGCAATTGCTCGCACTTATAAAGTTTAAAAAATATCGTAAGTTAGAAACGATAAGCCCAATAGAAGATTGGCAGAGCTCGCGTTTGTCGCCCGCTTGCGAGGCGCAGAACGCGGCTAGTCGTTCAGAAATGGATAAAGTGTTAAGATCTTTTTGCGATGGTTGTTCGAGCGGCTGCAGCTTCTTAAGGAAGCGAAGAAGTGAGTTCCAGCGCAATAGGAATCCAATGGAACGTTGGTCGACGGGGGTCCAGGGGGCGCTTCGATTAGCGCCCGCCTGGCCACTGCCTGGAAGGCGGTTCAAAAAATAAAAAATATGATTTCAAAAAATAAATTATTATAAAAAAATGTTTTTATCTTACTTTTTTCATTCTATTTCTATGAATCATAGAAACAAATTATTTTTTAAATCATACTAAATGACAAGTAATCATACTAAAGGGGACCGTATGTTTAAAGATCGTTTCGATGCAGGCCAGCAGCTCGCACATAGACTTAAAGAATATGCTAATGATAGTAATGCTTTAATTATGGCAACCCCGCGTGGATCGTATCAAATTGGTACTGCCATAGCAGATGTGCTGCAGGTGCCGCTTGATATCTTCTTTAATAAGAAGATCGGTTATCCGGGTAATCCTGATTACACGATTGGTATGGTGACATTAGATGATATCATTGTGGATAAGCGAGCGATCGAATTTTCTGGTGATATGGAGACCTATTTAAAAAAAGAAATATCAGAAATTCGTCACAGCTTGCGCAATCGTGCTCAAGAATATTATAAAGAACATGCTCAGTATCCACTTGAAGGTAAAATCGTGATCATTGTTGACGAAGGTATGTCTACCGGTAGAACAATTGAAACAATTATTGATCTAATTAAAAAGAAAAATCCTGCAAAAATGATTGTAGCAGTTCCAGTCGCTTCAAAAGAGGCGATCCATCAAGTCAAAAAGAAAGTTAATGAAGTGGTATGCTTGCAAGTTCCTGATAATTTTATGACAATCAACCAATGGTATTTAAATACTCAAACAATTGATGAGCAAGAATTATTATTGCGTGTCTAATCGCTTTAAAATGACTGACAGCATCGTGTGAGGATCATTATGCGATTATTATGGCTAATTACTTTTCTGAATGTTTGTGCATATAGAATGGAAGAAGGTGGTGCTTCTATTTGGTGGGATAGTTTAGATTTAAAGGCTCATCAAAAGGTGCTATCGGGTCATGTGGCAATAATTGGTTTACCTGACAAAGATCAAGATTTATTCGATTATGTAAAAAGAATGACTGCTTTTTTGCTTAATCTAAAAGAAAAAGGCAACCAGTATGAAAAGAACATGGTTTTAAATGATGTATTAAAAAGTACCTGTTCATGGTTTCCCAAACGAATGTACATTGCTGGTTTGGTTGCTGCAGGTGCTGATCCTAATGTAGCAGATTCAGAAAGAAACCCTCTTATTCAAGCATGCCGAGCGCAAGATTTTGAATTGATTACATTTTTATGTGAAGCAGGAGCAACGGTTGCCTGTGCAGATGAATGCCATGCTCAGAAAAAAATTCTCTCTGATGTGCGAAAATATAAAATTGCTCACTATTTAATTGAACGTGGTGCCGCGCTTAGTAATGGGATACGTACTGAATTGAGTCTTTTACACGATAGAACGGTGTTAGACGATAAGGCTAGTTGGCGATTGGTGCCATTATATTTAAATAAAGGTGTCGCTGTTACGAGTCAGTTTGAAAATGTATTTCATTGTTTAGCTGCACATGCGTATAGGTATCACAATAATATTCCCAAAATGCTTAAGAAGTTTAATGCGATAGTGACACATTTAAA
>CAYSAX010000132.1:0-3231 GCA_964429045.1 uncultured Pseudomonadota bacterium | reverse complement strand
GGCAGCACCGCATAAACCTATAATGAGGGATAAATTAAGGCGGTGTGATACTAAGACGGTAACTAAGACAAGTAAGGGTGGCAATAGTACAAACCAGCTGTTTAGCATATAATTCCTTTAATAATGTACAATGGGAGTTGACCCTTATACTATTTTTATTTAAAGTATATAATAGCTTCGTTCGTAATATATGTCATTTGTAAATTAAAAGTTTAATTATTTCTTTAGGTTAAAAGGTATTCCCATGGCTGTAAAAAAGTCTACCGCTGCCGCTTCAAAAACCGATGCAGTTAAGAAAAAAAGTTCAACAGTAAAAAAAGCAGCTGCTCCAAAAGCATCTGTCGTCAAAAAAAAGAAAGTAGGACACGAAACTGTAGTCGATATGAACTCAGCGTTCTTTTTACGTAAAGAAGATAACGAAAAACAAGCGTGGCGTGTTATCGATGCTAAAGGCAAAGTTTTAGGACGCATGGCGACTGAAATTGCTGACATTCTACGTGGCAAAAATAAACCATATTTCACCCCACACACAGATTCAGGTGAGTATGTAGTCGTTATTAACGCGTCAGAAGTAGTTTTGACCGGTAATAAAATGGCTGATAAAGAATATGCTCACTACACTGGCTGGATCGGCGGTCGCAAAGTAACTTCAGCAAAAGAGTTGCTTGCTAAGCACCCAGACAGAGTGATTACCTTAGCGGTAAAAGGTATGTTGCCAAAAAACATTTTAAGCCGTTACCTGTTGCGCAAATTGCGTGTATATCCAGGTAGCCAACACCCTCACTCGGCTCAAAAGCCAGAGGCTGACAAAGAAGCGTAATAGCTTTTTGCAATAAAGAAATAAAAAAGGCACGTCTAATAGACGTGCCTTTTTGTTTTGTAATATAAATTATAAAACTTTATTTCCAAAATTGATTTTTATCTACAAATTAAAAGCGCCTTGAAATGGAAAAGCTGTTGCCTTTTGAAAATTGACTGCGCCTTGACGATAACATGGTTGCATTGACATCCAATGAGGTCCAGACATATTTACTGAAGTTGATCTGGTGACATTCTGAGGCTGATTTGGATTCGTGATATCTTTATAAAAGACGTATCCCACTACTCCCGCTAATGTTGCAAGGGTAGATACTACTTTAATATTTTCTATTTGCTGATAGGTTAAGGCTCTTGTTGATTGAGGAACTAATGTACTTCCGGCAACAAATAATGAAAGTGAAAGCAATAAGTTTTTTTTCATTATTTTGTTGCTCCATGTTTAATGAGTAGATTAGCTACTTCTTTGCTGCCACATGATAATGCAAATGCTAATACGGTAGAGCTAAACGGTTTCTTATAATTTGGGTTCATGCCATATTTTAAAAAAAGCTCTATGACTTCAATATTATTATTTGCTAATGCTGTGTAAAATGCTTTGGCTTCATCACGATGCAACCCACCGCTATAAACAGAAGCGCCTGCTTTGAATAAGCATTCTAATATCTCTGGATAATAGGGTATTGCTCGTTGTACGAGTGTCTCTGTTTCCCAAACTGGTGGCATTGATTCAAAAATAAGCCCGGTTTCTATGCACGCATTTGGATTTGCGCCGTTAGCCAATAGCTTTTCGACTTGTTTTAATAATTGTTGTGCTTCTGCTTGATTTACTCTTGGAAGTTTGAATTTCCCAGAAATATCGAGCAATAAACGGGTTGCTTTGACAACAGTTGTGGAATGATCATTAAGGTTAATATCTTGAATTGTTTGTATTACTTCAGGAGAAACGCGAGTACCAAAGCTGAGTAAAACAACAAGAAGTAATAATTTTTTCATGAACAATCTCTGTTTATTTTAAAAGTTTGTATGCATTATTGAATGATTGATAACTTATGATGCCTGAAGTAATTGCTGCAAGTCCTGAACCAATCGTTAGGATGCCATAAAAAAGCTTATCGGGTCTGCCACCATTGTGTGGATTTTCTTGAATAGTGTGACATGCAAAACGTCCAGCAAGTAAAGAAAATGCTCCAGTGACTACACCGGCAGTAATACATGCTCCTGCCTCAATAGCAGTTGGAATTACAATATTGATTTCTGCGCGTGCTGGGGTTGCGCTTGCGCAAGTAAGAAGTGCCAAAGATAACAGTAATGACTGTTTCATGAGATAATCTCCATTAAAAATTATTCTTAGAATTTAGATATCTTTAATCCTATCAAATAGGCTCAAATCGTCAAATTGGCAGCTGTTTCTGAATGAAGTTTTTCTATGTGAAATGTTTGAGGATAAAAAGAGAGGCATGTATTACATGCCTCTTATAATTACTTATTGCCAAGATTTAGATGGTAGGATCAGCACCAAAAGTTACTGTAGAGGGGTCGCTTTTGGCAGAAGCTTCTTTATGTGTCTTTTGTATTGC
Source organism: uncultured Pseudomonadota bacterium (assembly GCA_964429045.1). Lineage (GTDB taxonomy): Bacteria > Babelota > Babeliae > Babelales > Vermiphilaceae > BTUB01. The sequence goes on along the minus strand of CAYSAX010000132.1, from coordinate 835 downwards.
TGCTTCAATGTGCAGATAATACTGTTTTAACTCTTTTTCGGATTGGTATTCGTCATAAACATTTTCTGCCAAAACACAAGACAATGCTCCGAACGCGCCACCTAGAAATGCAGCTATACCGCTTTTTATCTCATCGGCTACTAGTTCAGATTTGCTGTAAACAACTACATCATGGGCGAGGCCTATGGACAGAATGCCACAAGCTGCTGCAGCGATTCCACGGGTAATCATCCGTGTTTTGGGCGTTCTTTTCCATGAAGTCATTACTGCGTGGACTGCGGGAGATATTGCGGTGTAAGCGAGAGTTTTAGCAGCGATATTCCAGTCGATTGTATGGGTCGTCTGTAAAGTGGCAGTAAAGATCAATGCAAGTGATAACAATGCTGTTTTTTTCATCGAAGTTAATCCTTTAGTTTATGTCTATAATTGCTAGATTTTACTCGTAAATTTTGCAAAAAGTGGCTTTGCCATTCTCCATACATCTTGTATTGAGATCCATACAATGAGGCCTAAAATTAAGATCCAGCTGCCCATATGAATGTATTCTTTAACTTTAACGGGAATTGGTCTGCGGATTATTGCTTCAATGGTATAAAACAGAATTTGACCGCCATCTAAGATAGGCAATGGAATCAGGTTCATAACGGCCAAGCTAACGCTGATTAAAGCCAGAAGGAGCAAGAAGAGGCTAAAGCTTTCTCTGATGCCATTACTTATGATCTGAATAATTCCAAGTGGGCCTTGAACCCCATTGATATCTCGTTTTGCAAACATACTCTTTAATGACATTGCAGTGCCAATAATGTATTTATTGGTTAAAGTGATACCTTTTTTG
>CAYSAX010000131.1:0-3247 GCA_964429045.1 uncultured Pseudomonadota bacterium | reverse complement strand
AAGATAAAGCCGCTTAAAAACATCTTTGCCAAACATAAAGCCATTAATCGTCACGCGATCAAAAAGCCATGTTTTTTCTGGCGTTACGGTTAGAAAATAATCAAGTCCACTTTCTTTTAAATCAAAGGTAATCTGTTTAAATCGTTTTGTTTGAGCGCAATAAGAAACTATTTTTTTTAAGAGAGTTCCATCGAGCATAAAAGACGTTTGTGGAATGATAGCCCCTACTGCATACTGAGATTGTTCATCAGCAGGGATAGTGACCGCATTCACCATAATCGGTTTTGGTAAAAACAGATCTATTGTTGAATCTGATAATGATATGTCATTCAAATCGATGACACACGATTGTGGCTATGCAAGAAATCCCTGACACAAAAAAAAGAGAATAAGTAGTTGCCGTGATGCTTGTGCTAAGTTCATGATGCCTGATAGTGTACCAGGACTGTACAAAATGTACGAGCAATGAAAATAAAAGTATGGTCAAAAAAGTTTATTTAACGCTATTCTTTTACTATTTGGTTATTTTTAATCCATCATTCTATGATACGAAATGCGCCTCGATAATCTTTAGTTTTTACAAATGGCTCAATATTAATATCCGCAACTCCTGCCAACGCAGCTTCTTTATGTACAAGATCCACAAACTGATCCACCTGCTCTTTGAGTCCGCAAACAATTATTTTAAGCTCTTTTTCAGTGGCCACAAACTGCACCGTTCCTTCGACTCCCAACTTTGATCCCTTTTTTTGCAGATCGCCGACAAGCTCGGCCGGGTGTGGCATGACAATAGCTATTCTTAAACACTTCTTCATACTCCTGGCTCCTTTTTTGAAAGATGCTATCAAAATCAATTCTTATCTGTCAAAAATTAATTTCTTTTAGAGTAAAAGCCTATAGCTATAGACTAAAAAGCATTTCAAAAGTAAAATGACTTTATCACCATAAAATTCTTGGATACTATGAATACAAATACTCCTATACGCGTTCGCTTTGCCCCATCCCCTACTGGCTTGATGCATTTGGGTAACGTCCGAACCGCATTGATGAATTATCTATTTGCAAAACAAAAAAATGGCACTTTTGTTATTCGTATAGAAGATACTGACTTGCAACGTAACTTTGACCCGGAAGCAACTAAGATTATTGCCGATTTAACTTGGCTTGGTCTTGATTATCAAGAAGGCCCTATCAAAGGCGGCCCATATCCCCCTTACTTCCAATCCCAAAGAACAAGTATCTACCAAGAATATATCCAACAATTACGTGATAAAAATCAGATCTATCGTTGCTTTTGTACTCCTGAAGAACTTGAAAAAAAACGTCAACGACAAATCGCGCTTAAACTTCCTCCCCGTTATGATCGCACCTGCTTAAAAAGGTCACCATCAGAAGTTGAGCAACTGCTTAAAGATAACACTCCGTTTATCTGGCGTTTGCAGTTAGATCAAACCAAATCGATAACTATTACTGATCTTGCACATGGAAAGATCACCTTTGAATTTAAAAACTTTCCGGATTTTCCGCTAACACGTGCTGATGGCACGGTAACCTTTATCTTTGCAAACTTTGTTGATGATATGGTTATGAAAATGAACTATATTATTCGCGGCGAAGATCACTTAACTAATACCGCAAGCCAAGCAGCTCTATACGAAATATTTGGCGCACCATTGCCAACCTTCTGGCATTTACCCATTTTGTGTAACGCTGAAGGGAAAAAACTTTCTAAGCGAGACTTTGGATTTTCATTGACCGATTTAATGAATTCAGGTTATTTGTCTGAAGCAATCGATAATTATCTGGCAATCATTGGCGGCGGAACTTTTGAACAAGAAATTATGACTCTTGAAGAGCTTTCACAAAAGTTAAACTTTGACCATATACATTCAACCGGACTTGTACGCTATGACGTTGAAAAACTTCGTTGGCTTAATCAAAAATGGATTGCGCGTTTAGCTCCTGACGATTTAACCAATCGCTGCTTACCCTTCTTAATTAAAGCATATCCACAAGCAGAGCAATTAAATTGCCAAACATTAACCTCTTTAATCCAAGCGATCAAAACTGAGTTGCATACTTTAGAAGATATTTGCATAGCATTGAGCTTTATCTTTGTCGCGCCAACTATTGATGCAAGTATCTTACAAGATGATCATAAAAAGGTTGCTGCAATCGTAAAGGAGAATCTTGATAAGATTGCTCACCCAGAAGCATTTGTGAATGCGATTAAAGCTGAAGCAAAGAAACAGAATATCCCATTATCGGCATTATTTTGGTTTTTGAGAATGGCGTTATTGGGCAAAGAACAGGGCCCTGCAATTCATGAACTGATTGCGATGCTTGGCACTCAAGAAGCTCGAACAAGAATTGAAAAGTTGATATAAAAAAAGGCTCCTGATGGAGCCTTCTATTTAACTTAGTCTTTGAATGCTTCATGAAGGTCTATCACAAAATTCATAGTTTTGCTGGTAGCCTTACAAACTAGTTCTTTCAAAGTAATATTTTCATGCATGTTGGCATTGTAAATTTTTAACCCAAAATACATTAATCCACCAAGATGAACCACTGTATCGAGGCTTTTCATCGCATTTGGATAATGTCGTGCTGGACTTTGAAATCCTAATGCTTTAAATAAGCGATTACCATCCATTTCCTCAGTAGAAGGAATCAAGCAAAGCCCGTTATGTATGATGTTATTAGTAACCACTAATTGTAAAATTCTACTCTGCTCTGTATTAAACAAAGGCTTCTTTATTCCATGTATGATGGCGTCTTTTATCGAATTACTTTTTTTATATTCAGTAGCAACGTTGCTTGATATTAAAATACCAAAATCCGTCGTGATACCAGCTAATGGTCCTGCAGCAAGCATTCCTGCTACGCGAGGACCAATTAAGTCTGCTTCAGTTACATTAAAACCCACTCCGCCACCAACACAAAAAGGTAATCCTCTAAAATTGAGTTCAAATTTCTCACAATCCCAGTTTAATAATGCTTTAGCGGCAATAAGATGGCCAAGCTCGTGCCCTATAGCTGATGCAGTTGCAACTGCACTACTTTTAAAAAGTGGTGGAATTATTAGTTCACCACTTTTTTTAAAGGTATCCCAGGACGAGTAACGAATTTCAGGTTGAGCAGGAGACGCTATAAGATTGAGCGTAACCAGTAAACCTAAAGCAATTGATATAACTATTTTCATAGATTCCTCCATTTCTTTAATTATACACTAATTGAATTAAGTTTC
>CAYSAX010000130.1:0-3273 GCA_964429045.1 uncultured Pseudomonadota bacterium | reverse complement strand
AAAATAGTATCTCTTTCATGTATCTGTATTGCATTTACGTTTATCATTGTATCATCTGCTATGGAAAAAACCCCAGGTAAAAAGGGACAAAAAACATACTATAACCCCGATTTTACCGCCCCTAAAGGAGAAGCAGCCACTCAGGCGCACATTAAAAGCTCTCAAGATCAATTAACGCAAGCAAAAAATTTTATATTCGGCACTGAACATAGCCAACCAAATCCTCAATTGGCTTATGAAATATTAAATAAATTAATAAGCTCTCAGGATATTTCTCTTAAAGCAGAAGCACTCTTTTTACGCGGCATCTTATATTTTAACGGAGTAGGACAACAAGCTTCATTCTCAAAAGCTTTAAAAGATTTTCAGAAAAGTGTGGATCTTCCTATCAATGTACCGATTAAAGAACATGCTCAAAATTTTATACGCGTTACCCAGATAATGATTCAAATTGAGAACGCCATAGATGCTGCTCAATCGTATCAACAGGCTCTGTTAGCTACCAAGCAAATAGTTAAAAATATTCCTGTTAATCTATTTAATGCAAATCTTTTATCACTTATTGTAAAAGCACTAGCCAATGAATATCCTACACTCAATCGCGTGCTAACTGCTATTAATTTTGAAGTACCAGAAATTACTCAGGCCCTACAAAATGTAATAGAGACAAATCCCGCTTATTATAATGATGGTATTTCTATTATTCAAAAAGCGTTAGCAAATCATGATCGCAATGTGTTTTTACCACTTTTTCAAATCCCCGCTCTTGCTCACTATATTATGGATACTCAAGATGCTTTAAATCGTGCAGCAAAACAAAAAAATTATGTTGACCTTACTTTATTAATCGATGCGGGGGCAAATATTAATTATGTTAATGATAAAGGAGAGAACCCTCTCATTATTGCAATAAATGAAGGCAATCCTGAATTAGTACAGTGGCTATTAAGACATGGCGCAAATCCACTGTATCAATTCAAGCTAAATAATCTTACAGTAACCCCTCAATCAGTTGCATATACACAAAAATATCCCCATAAAGAAGAAATTCTACAACTTTTATCTTCTATATCTGCTCCTTTGGCTTCACCTTCGCAAACAGTGCAACCTTCCCCAGAAAGTTCGACCGAATCTGCACGCAAACCATTATCCCACGCGCAACAGGTTAAACAGAGTGCAAAAGAAGCTTATCAAGCATCGCGAACACCTATAATTTCTATGAAAAAATCTAAACGAAAAATTCAGGATGTAGATCCCCGAGATCCATCTACAACAACAGCTAAAGATCTACAAAGCGAGTGGCCTTTTCAACAACCTGCAGTTATTGCTTATCAACAACCGGCAATCCAACCATCGCAAGGAGTTAATTTACCCCTTGATTATGATCCCTATGAGAAATATGAACCAAGCTTTATAAAAGATGATTACACTGCTGAATATAATTGGTTGAGAAAAGTTGCTTTAGAAAATCCAGATCCTGAAAGAAAAGCATATGCAGAATACCGATTAGGTAATATTTTCTTTTTTGGAATAACACCGGGCTTTGAATACAACCTCAATCGTGCATTGCAGCATTATCAAAAGGCAGCAGAACTTTCAAACTTATACATTAGAGAAAAAGCTTTTAGAAAAATTGATGAAATTACTCAGACACAATTAAAAAAACAGATATTCCATGAATAATAAATTTATTTTTGTCTTACTATTTTTATTACCCGTCTCGCTTGTTGCAATGGATCAACCACCCTCACGCAAAAGTAAAGCATCTGGAGAGCAAGAAAAAAAACAAACAAAGAGAGCCGCTTATGGAAGTAAACAATTCGGTGAGCTCTCTGACATAAAAATAATTCCTCAATCCTCCAATATTAGTGATTGGCAGCAGAAATTGGATTATGTTAAAGCACAGGTCTCTGTGCTATTAACGGGGCAGTTTATTTCACCTGAAGAATATCAAAATATATATAATTTTTTACACGAATTGAAAATGTATTCAAACAACCCTCAAATCAAAGCAGAGGCATATTTATTACTGGGACATATGTATTTGTATGGATGGGGACAACCACAAAATATTAAAGAGGCAAATAGATCTTATAATGCAGCCATTGAGCTAGCCATACCATTAAAAGATGACGTGGTATATTTCAAAAATATTTCCCAATTATTACTAGATATTAAAGATATACTTAATAAAAAAAATCTCCCTGTTTCGCAAAAATTACAAGAAGTAAAAGATAAGGTTAAAAACTCGCATTTTAAAGCCGATGCATTGACCAATAAACTAATACTCGATCTTATAAAAAAAATATATCCAGAAAGCAATGTTATAGAAAATGCTTTAGATCTTGGTTCTCTGGGTGCATTGGCAGTAATACAACGACTAATTCTTACTAATACAGAATATCATAAGGAAGCAATGACTCTCATTACAAATGCGCTTTTTGCAAATAATCAGCCACTGCTTAATAAGATTTATCAAAACATAACTCACTTCAAAGACCTCATGGATGGTCAATGGTTGGAGATTGCAATTAGAAATTCTAAACTTGACGATCTTGCAATGTTTTTGAAAGCTGGTGTAAATAAGCAATATGCTCTTTCTATTGCAGAAAAATATGCAAAGGTAAATGCTATTAATATGATTAAATCTGAGATTAATTTAACACAGACAAACGTTGAACCGCTAGCAAAATCATCTTTATTGGAACCAATCATACCCATTAATACGCAGTTAATGATCGCAGTCAAACAAAGCAACATCCCGAAGATAGAAACATTATTATTAGCGGGCGCTAACATTAATCACATTGATGAAATAAGCAATACTCCTCTCATTGAAGCTATTCAAAATAAAAATGCACATTTAGTTAAATGGCTTTTAGACCATGGCGCAGATCCATTATTAGTAATCTATGATGATGGAAATTTGCGGGTAACGGCCGATTATGCAGCACGATTAGAAGAAAATGCTGATGAAGAAATTATAAAGATCATTGAAGATCATTTAGTAAGTAAATTAAAAGTTCTAAGCTCTCCCGCAAAACCCGCTGCAGCACCTTCAACTACACCAAAAGTAATCCCGATTAGAAGCTTTGATGAACTATAAATATGCGCTCTAGAGGTTAGAAACCTGTTTTTACTAGCAAAATTACTAACTACTGCTAGTCTGAATACGTAGGAAATTATTCATGCTAAAAACTATCTATTTACTGATAACTAAAGCATTTTTAGTTATTACCGGCTGCCTTACTCAAGTCAATAAAAAATCAAATT
>CAYSAX010000129.1:0-3330 GCA_964429045.1 uncultured Pseudomonadota bacterium | reverse complement strand
ATCATATTGTCCGTGGTGCTTTAGATTCAGCTGGTGTAGAAAAACGACGTCAGTCTCGTTCACTCTATGGCGCTAAACGCCCTAAATCAAACTAAAGGTAATGTATGCCACGACGTAAAAAGAATATTTTAAAAAGAGAAATTGGTGTCGATCCTCGTTTTGGATCAGCAATGGTTCAAAAGCTCATTAATATTGTCATGGATGATGGCAAAAAGAATGTGGCTCGCGAAATCGTATATGACGCAATCGATTTGTTGATTAAAAAATCACAAGGCGACAAAAATAAAGCACTCGATCTTTTCTATAAAGGTTTTGAACAGTTAATTCCACTCGTTGAAGTGCGCCCGCGCCGCGTAGGTGGTAGTGTGTATCAAATTCCTATGGAAGTTAACCAAGATCGCGGTCGTGCATTAGCTATGCGTTGGCTCATTGAGGCAGCAGCAGCTCGTTCAGACAAAACTATGGGTATCAGGCTTGCTTACGAATTAATGGAAGCGTCTGAAGGCCGTGGTGGTGCAATTAAAAAGAAATTAGATGTTCATAGAATGGCAGAAGCAAACAGAGCCTTCTCCCACTATGCTTGGTAATCAAAGGTGAATGATGAGCACTCCATTAGAGCGTTACAGAAATATAGGTATTGCAGCGCACATTGATGCGGGCAAAACCACCGTTACTGAGCGAATACTGTATTATACCGGTATTACCCACAAGATTGGTGAAGTTCACGAAGGTGAAACGACTATGGACTGGATGGTACAAGAGCGCGAGCGTGGTATTACAATCACCTCAGCGGCAACCACCTGCACATGGAAGAATTACCATATTAATATTATTGATACTCCCGGACACGTTGACTTTACCATTGAGGTGGGTCGTTCATTGCGTGTTCTTGATGGTGTGGTAGCGGTATTTAGTGGTGTTGATGGGGTACAGCCTCAATCTGAAACAGTATGGCGACAAGCAAATCGTTATCATGTTCCGCGTCTTATTTTTGTAAATAAAATGGACCGTATTGGTGCTGATTTTCCTAAAGTTGTTGCTGACATTCGAAATAAATTAGGCGCTAACGCAGTTGCTATGCAAATTGCGGTTGGTGTTTCAGAAGATTTCAGTGGTATTATCGATGTATTGACCGCTAAGCTTGCTAACTTTGAAGGTGAGATGGGTTCACAAGTTAAGTGGACTGATGCACCTGCTGAATACGCAGACAAAATTAAAGAATTGCGTACTAAGATTATCGAAGCGGCAGCTGAAGTAGACGATGCAATTGCAGAAAAATTCTTGAATGAGCAAGAAATTTCTAATGAAGAAATTAAAGCTGCTCTTCGCAAGGGTGTTATTGCAAGAAAAATAGTTCCTGCATTATGTGGTACTGCATTCAAAAATAAAGGTGTGCAGTTATTACTTGATTCAGTAGTTGACTATTTACCATCACCGATCGACAGACCGGCGGTTATTGGTACTACCGAAGATAAAAAAGAAATTGAAATTCTTCCTGATATCAAAAAACCTTTCAGCGCACTTGTGTTCAAAATTATGACTGACCCTTTTGTTGGTGTTTTGAACTTTATTCGTGTGTATTCGGGCGAATTGAAAGCGGGTTCATATGTATACAACGCGCGTTCACGTTCTAAAGAGCGTGTAAGCCGATTAGTTAGAATGCATGCGAACCAACGCGAAGAGATCGACTCAATTAAAGCGGGTGATATTGCGGCTATTGTAGGAGTTAAAGATGCGACTACGGGGGATACATTGTGCCAAGAAGGTACGGTATTGTTCCTTGAGTCAATCGATATTCCAGCACCAGTAATCTCTGCTTCAATTGAACCACGTAATAAAGCTGATTATGAAAAGATGGTCTTAACGCTCAGAAAACTGATGCAAGAAGACCCATCATTTAGATTCTCTTATAACGAAGAGACTGGTCAAACAGTTATCGAAGGTATGGGAGAGTTACATCTTGAAATTAAAGTTGATCTTTTAAGACGCGATCACAAAATCGATGTTGTCCAAGGTAAGCTCCAAGTTGCGTATAAAGAAACTATCCAAAAACCAACAGATGTTGAGGGTAAATTTATTCGTCAATCGGGTGGACGTGGTCAATACGGACATGTATGGCTTAAACTTGAACCACTCGAAAGAGGTAAAGGCTTTGAGTTCGTAAATGGTGTTGTGGGTGGATCTATTCCTCGTGAATTTATTCCCGCGGTTGAGAAAGGTCTTGACGAAGCCATCACCTCAGGTGTTTTAGGCGGATATCCTGTCGTTGATCTTAAAGCAACATTATACGACGGTTCCTATCACGATGTAGACTCATCTGAAATGGCATTTAAAATTGCTGCATCTATGGCATTTAAGAGTGGTTGCTCAAAAGCGTCACCAGTATTGTTAGAACCGATTATGCAGGTTGAGGTGGAAACACCTGAAGAATACATGGGTGATGTGATGGGTGGGCTCAGTTCCAAACGTGGCAAAATTCAAGGAATGGAAGTAAGAGCAGGTAATCAAGTGATTACTGCTGAAGTACCACTGGGCGAGATGTTTGGTTACGCGACCGAGTTGCGTTCGATGACCAAGGGTCGCGCAACCTATACGATGGAGTTTAAGTGTTATTCTGAAGCTCCAAAGAATATAGAAGAAGCAGTTGTTAAGAACAAATAAGTTAAATTAAATAGTTACATAGTTTTAGGAGACACAATGGCAGGTAAATTTGAACGTAAAAAGCCGCATTTAAACGTCGGTACCATCGGTCACGTTGACCATGGTAAAACAACTTTGACCGCGGCAATTACCCGCTACTTATCTGAAAAAGGTTTTGCAAACTTTAAAAAGTTTGATGAAATTGATAATGCACCTGAAGAAAAAGCACGTGGTATTACCATTGCAACTTCACACGTTGAATATGAAACAGACAACCGTCACTATGCGCACGTTGACTGTCCTGGACACGCTGACTATGTTAAAAACATGATCACCGGTGCGGCACAGATGGACGGAGCAATCTTAGTAGTATCAGCAACTGATGGTGTGATGCCTCAAACGAAAGAGCACATTTTGCTCGCTCGTAACGTAGGTGTTCCTGCACTTGTAGTCTTCTTGAACAAAGTTGACATGGTTGATGATCCAGAGATGGTTGACATGGTTGAAGAAGAAGTTCGTGATCAACTGAAAAAGAATGACTTCCCTGCAGACAAAATTCCTGTAATCCGTGGATCAGCTCTTAAAGCATTAAACGGCGATAAAGGCGATTTAGGATATCCAGCAATGCAAAGATTGATGGATGCATTGGATACATACATTCCACAACCAGTTCGTGATACAGAAAAGCCT
>CAYSAX010000128.1:0-3407 GCA_964429045.1 uncultured Pseudomonadota bacterium | reverse complement strand
CTTTTACCGCAATTATCATTTGCGACGAGCCCAAAAAGGAATCATTGTCCGCGGATTATCCTATTTTGGAATGGAAAAAGAATCTCTAGAAGTGTATGCTGGCCTTGCATACACGGATATCCGTTTCATAAAAGAAATCGGCCCCACTAGCTTAGTCATTTATGCAAACAAAGTTATGACTATTGATGTGGGTGAAGAAGAGCCGATTGTTTTTGTCATGGAGAGCAAAAGCATTGCGGATTCATATCGAAAGTTCTTTGAAAATCAGTGGGAGAAGGCAAAGTCGGTGTAAAACAATTTTTGCAGGTTTTTATTTTTTGACCAGTATAACTGATGGCAAAGGAATCTTCGTTGCACATCTTTCACCTTCAGTTACTTCTATCGATTTAAAATCAATTGCTACTCAATTAAAAGATAAGTATGGCATTCGTGGCGGCGGATCTGGTAATTTCTTACAAGGTGGCGCATCCCAATTTGATGCACAACTAAAAGATGATTTAAAAAACTTGATCAAATAATAAAAAATCGGAGATTAGTATGATTAAGCAGATCTTACTATGCACAATTTTTTTCTTTAGCTTATCTTTTGCAATGGAACAAGACACTTCACAAAAAGCAGCTCGACAAAAAGAGCTTGATGAGTTGATTGAACTTAATCCAAATCCTTATAAGCGCACTTGTGGTTCATACTTCCTGGATGGTTTATACAAATTGGGAAATTTCGTAGCAGGCGCTCAACAATTCCGAACTAGTACACATTCGTTCGATGCAGCGCGCCTTGAGTGGCTTGCAGAGAATACTAGTGAACAAATTAATGGCGTTCGGTTTGTATATGGTTTCATTGCAATATGTGACACTGAAATGCTGGTAGAAGCTATTCATCTATTATCTAAAGAACGTCCTGCCTTTTATTTTATATACAGTTATACACCACTAGATGGAGCCAATGTTTTTGCAGCCGGAACACCCCCAGGAACTCCTACAATTAATCTAAAAACAATTGCTGCCAAACTAAAAGAGCAGTCACAAGAACTAAAATTAAATATGTATGCAGACCATCAAGGAAGTTTTTTAACAGGATTATTACCCACTCAAATTGATAAAGACAAACAGCTTAAAAACTCATTAAAGCAATGGCTTTCCGCAACGGAATAGGACAATTTGCAGTGTTCAAAAAAATAGTATTTTTATTCTTGATTATCACAACTAATCTTTTGAGTATGGAAACTACCTATAAAAGTCGTGGGTGCTTAAATCAACTCAAACATACATTATTCGTTTTTTTTGAAAGCGCCGGACAAGAATCACTCCACCGATATAGTCATATTCACCGGCAACAATTGATCGCAATACCAGACGCAAAACAAAATCAAATTAATAATAACTTGAAAAAAAGAAGCTGATAAATGCTATACTGCAGCAGTTTACATTAATAAAAGGAGTATTTAATGTTTAAACGTTTAGCAATATTAGTTTTTTTATTAACAATAACTACAACTCAGCTTGCAATGTTATACGAAGAAGATGGGGATAATATCTTTCTGGTTGGAGTACTCACACAATCAGGAGAGCGCTATCCTGTTAGTTTTGTTAAAAGAAAAAATAGTTTCAAGCCATTAAAAAAGTTAACTCAACATACAGAAAAAAAAGAAAAAAATAGAGAGTCTGGCTGTTTATCAATTCTTAATTATTTGTTACAACAATACCAACATGCTCAACCCAGTCCCTATTTAAGCTCATAACAACTCAAAGAGTGATATGTACAAATTTTTAGTGATAATTCTCGTGATAGCCAGCCCATTATATGCTGATAATATACATTCAGAATGCCGGCAATGGATAGAAAAAACGTTACCCATAAGAAAAGCGCTCGAAAATATTACCGGAAACCACGAAACTAAACAAAAAAGAAAAATGGGATTGGTTCCTCCGCTCCCACAAGATATCTATTGTGCGGTAAAAGCAACCAAAACAAAACTCAATGAAATCATAAAACTTTGTAATACTGCTTATAATTTGGAAAATATAGAGGCAGCAAAACAGCTATTGTGTGATGTAGCAATTAAACTAGATGAAGCGTATACAAAGCTTAAAATTGTGCAAACCACCTTTGCCCAACCCAAAGCACGCTTATAATTAAGAAAGTAATTGTTCAATCATGCCCACCGCTTGATGAATTTTATCTTCAAGTTCGGTTGGATTTTCTTTAAATTTTTCCAACACATAATTAGGCACATCTTCTTTCACTGCTGGCCGTGCAATGCCAAAACGTAATCGTGCAAATTGATCCCCACAGGCAGCAATAATCGATTTTAATCCGTTATGCCCACGCGCACTCCCGCCAACACGCATTTTAAGCGCACCAAATGGTTGTTCCAATTCATCATGAACTACTAAAATATTTTCAGCTTTAATGCCCTGCTTAATTAATCCGGGGATAACTTTTCCTGAATCATTCATATAAGTTTGCGGTTTTATTAAAATAATTCGCTTATCATTTTTTATAAGAAGTGCTGTCTCTTGATTGTCTTTTGATTGCCATGAAAGATGATAGGCATCTGCAAGAGCATCAAGCACTCTAAATCCGATATTATGCCGTGTAAATTGATATTTGGATCCCGGATTGCCAAGTCCAATAACCACTTTGATATCTGAGGGTTTATTTTCAGTCATATAAGTCCAATCGCATATTAAAAAAGGCCAGAGAAGAATCTTCTCTGGCCAATACTATTACAAACAAATGTGCGCTTATGCTACTTTGGTTGCAGGAGCTTTAGTTGCTGCCGGCTTATTTTTAGCTAACGCTGTTTTGCCTTCATTTTTCTTTTCAGTGAGCTTAATCACTTCAGCATTCATGTTAGCAGCTTCTTTCTTGTACACAAAGCGATTGGTTGCTTCGTCCCATACTGCATCGATGCTTGGATTTGCTTTTGCAACTTCTTGTGCATTTTGGATCTCTTCAACGATGAATGGCTCTAAGCGCATTTGAACCATTTGCATTTCGGTTTGCGCATCTTGCATAATTCGTTGATAATCTTTTTGCATTTCAGTTAACTTAGATTCTTTATCTTTGATATTCTTTTCAGCTTTCATCTGGTCGGCTGGGCTCATTGCTGCGCGCTTAGCCATCAAATCAGTGTTTTCTTTTTGCATATCAGCCATTAACTTTTGGCCTTTTTCTTCGATTTGCTTCAATTCACCCATTTTAGATTTTTGAAGTCTTTCCCCGTCAGCCATGATCTCTTTAGCTGCTGGTACTTTTTCTGCGCACTGAACTGAGTTAATAAACTTGATTTCAGCATTCATTGATGCGCTTAATAACAATGCTAATGCAAATGTTTTACATGCAATAACTGGAACAATCATTCAATATTCCATAGTAGTTTCTTTGCGTTTTTTTGATTGAT
>CAYSAX010000127.1:0-3422 GCA_964429045.1 uncultured Pseudomonadota bacterium | reverse complement strand
CTCCCGGACACATGGAACTCTGGTTTTTTGGATGGACCCCTAATCACTACCGCATCAGCTTTCCGTTATATCCGCTTCCTTTAGCACTCTTTGTTCCCTACCTGGTAAACGCCATTAAGCCCTATCAAGCTCATATTGATCCTGCAACCCCAATTACTATCACCATTGATGTGCGTAGAGATTCAATGATTATAAATGACAATCTTAAATGCAATGCGCATATCTATAGAATGCCATTTATTGGATTGCAAAATTTTATCAGATTTAAAGACTATGCGATTTCTCATCAACCAAACCCTACTTTCTTTAATCGTTGCATCTATGATGAACACATAGAAAATGCCTATTCAAAAGCATGGGTGATTTTAAAAGAGAAAAAATGTGCACAGCGCTCAGAAAAAAAATGCTGCTCAATTGCCTGCAAATAATTTTATATTAATTCGCAAGGCGCTCTAAAAATCTTTCACATTGAGTTGCCGGATTGTAGCTCATATTATGAACTTTTTGTAAATGTGCAGCTAACTGACCACCACGCGCCTGTTCCACTAATTCACATATTTCTCTATCAACCGATGCTATGGGGCAAGAATTTTCACATTCTACATTTTGTGCATATTCATTTAAATATTTCCGTAATGCAGCACAAGCGGGATTCTCATGAGCCGAACAATGATCGTGACATTCTTGCATTTGAGTTGCTAATGCTGACACTTCTGGAGATGCAAAAATAGGATTTTGGAGTTGCTCTCGATCCATGGCATTAATACCACCTACTATGAATACAATGAATAATAATCTTTTCATACTAAACTCCGTTTTTTTTAACTATGCGTTATTATCATTTCAAACTTACTGGGATCCTTTTCCCATAAATCTAAATCATGGGTGCGTTTTAATTCTGCAACAATATTAGAATTTAATAAAACTTTTTTAGGATCGGTATGACAAATCATATAACGGGCAGTCGTTTTAGGGCAACCACACAAGGATGCTTTATATTGAGCAAAGGCACTTTGTACTTCTTTACAAGAATCATGATGATCAAATTCACACAAAATCACTTCGCGAAATTTCATTACAAAAAGAGTATCTAAATGCGGAACTTCACATACATCCATTGCACGAATAGATCCTATTAAAAATAAAATGCTTATTACTACTCGTTTCACGTTTAATCCTTTTTAATCTTTTTCCATAACGAAAGAAAATCGTCCATGCTCATTTGTTGCGAACGTAATGCCAACGTTTCTTCCGGAATTTTACTGATATCATAATGAGTTTGAGCAAAATTATTTCTCAATGTTCGGCGTGGTTGCGCAAAACAAAGTTTGATAAATTTCCAAAACTCTTGCTCATCAGGAATTTCTTTTAATTTTTGGCGCGGTTTAAAATACAGCAATCGCGATGTTACTTTCGGAGGTGGCAAGAATGCACCCGGTGGCACTCTATTTAAAAGTTTCCATTCAAAGTAATGCTGGAAAAACAATGATGGAAAACCATAACCGCGGCCGGAGGTTTTTACAATCTTTTGCGCAACCTCTTCCTGAATCATGATTACGCCCTCTTTAAACATGTGGCGATTCTTTTGAAACATATGCAAAAGTGGGAATGTAATTTGATACGGAAGATTAGCAAGAAGAGTCCATGGTTTATAGGGCTCCATCCTGCTAAAATCAAGATCAAGAACGTTTTCTACATAAACGCTGATGCGTTTATCAGGAACAGATTTCTTTACAAAATCAGCCCATTGTGGATCGATTTCAAAAATCCAAAAGCGTTCAAACGGGTGTTTGACGATTTCTTTGGTTAAGAAACCGTCACCACATCCAATTTCAAATACTGAGCTATCTTTGGTGAGCGTAACATTATCAAGCATATGCTCGACAACTTTTTGGTCACGCAAAAAATGCTGTCCATATTTTTTTTTAATTCTTATACCGTGCGATTCTGCCATTAAATTTCCATTTCTCGAATAATGCTTCGACAAGCTCAGCACGAACGGGTCAGATTTTTTTCCGCTCATCCTGAGGAGTCCAAAGGACGTCTCGAAGGACTATTTCATTAAAGCTTCTCTAAATAAATCTAAATCTTCAAGCACCTTACCTACTCCTTTTACTACACAAAAGAGGGGGTCTTCCGCAACGATAACAGGTAAACCAGTAACGCGTGAAAGTAAACGATCTATGCCACGTAGCAATGATCCGCCACCTGCAAGAGTAATACCTTTATCAACTAAATCTGAAGATAATTCAGGTGGTGTATTTTCCAAGGCAACACGCACAACATCAACGATGCTTGCTATCGTTTCAAGCAATGCTTCGTTAACTTCTTGGCTGGTTAAAGTAATCGTTTTAGGAACACCAGTTACTAAATCACGCCCTTTAACTTCAACCGTACGCAATTCAACCAATGCATCAAGCAATGCTGCGCCAATTTCAATTTTAATACGTTCAGCAGTGCGTTCACCAATTAATAGATTATACTTTCTTTTAACATATTGCACGATCGCACGATCCATTTCATCACCACCAACGCGCACTGATCGACAGAACACGACTGATTTTAATGAGATAACCGCAACTTCAGTAGTTCCACCGCCAATGTCAACGATCATGCTTCCGCAGGGTTCTTGTACAGGTAATCCTGCACCGATTGCTGCAGCCATTGGTTCAATAATGGTGTGAACTTCGCCACGCGCACCCGCTTGTTTTGCTGAATCTTTTACTGCACGCTCTTCTACTTGCGTGATACCTGAAGGCACACCGATAATCATACGTGGACGAACTAAGGTACGGCGATCATTGTGCACAGCACGAATGAAATAACGCAACATACTTTCAGTTAATTCAAAATTTGCAATTACTCCATCACGGATTGGACGTGAAGCAACAATACTTTCAGGAGTTTTTCCTAACATCTCTTTAGCGCTTTTACCTGCGGCAAGAACTTGATTTGTTCCCGCTTTAACTGCAACCACTGAGGGCTCATTCAAAACGATTCCTCTACCCGGAACATATACCACGGTATTTGCTGTTCCTAAATCGATGGCAAGATCGTTTGAGAAAATGCTGAAAATTCTTTTAGCGGGAAAAAATTTCATGTGTTTCCTTGTTTAAAAATTAAATTCAAGCCCAACAGATACTTTATACGAATGAACAAACCGATGTCCAACTAATAAGGTAAATGGTATATCCCATGCTGCGCGCACAATAGGTCGCGAACAGCGCTCTGTACTGGTTTTATCAAAGTCATAAAATGCTGATAAAGTAATATATTCTGATGCCCATTTAGAGCGTTCTTCAATTTGTGGTAAATTAACCGGGACTGTTTTATTCACCCGTTCATCAGTCCAATTATCTTTCCAATGATTGATCAAAGTATATTGAACGCGAACCCCTAACCCTTCACGAATCCCTTCCCGC
>CAYSAX010000126.1:0-3427 GCA_964429045.1 uncultured Pseudomonadota bacterium | reverse complement strand
TCCAACACAGAATCTTTTTTAAAAACTTTATAAGTGAGAGCATATGAGCTTAGAAGAAAAAGTAAACAGAGACGAGCGTGTCGAGCGATGAGTGAGCAAGCGAAGGCTAGTCGTACAAAATTCGCATAAAGCGTTTAGATCATATTTCGTCGAAATGAGTGTGTGAGGCGCGGGCCAGCGTTAGCTGGCAAAAGCCGAGTTGCGTTTCGACAGGGATACCCAAGGTGCTCCTTGGGTGCACGGAGGTATGGAGGTGTTTGCAAGAACACCTCCAGTTAAAATTCTTGGCGCACTCGCCGCGGAGGCGATTTAAATAACTTTGATGAACGCCCATTGGCCATCGCCTGGAAGGCGTTAATAAAAATATATTCTAAAAAATGATATAATCAGATTATTCGCATTAATTAACTAACATTTAAAAAATGATAAAACAGATTTTCACGGGTCTACTATTAGGCCTTATAATCACCATTTTCGCACTAAAACATGACCCTTATATTAAAAAAGTAATCGATGATGGCTTTCGTCAAGCCTTTCAGGATGCTTTAGACTGCACTATCGATTGCACCATCGATGAAGTTAGTTTCTTGCAACCGGGCATTAATTTAGTGAATGTTACGGTTATACCACGTAATGGTGCGACCGGCTGGCGATGGACAGCGCGCAAATACAACATGCATTGTTCCTGGTGGCATTTAATCACTAAAGGGATAGTCAATTTACATGTTGATATGGACGATGTTGATGCCAGCTCTCATCTTATTAACGGAAATTTAGCGATAATGCCACATTTGAAAAAAATGGCGGTTGGAGATCCTAATGTGCCCATGGCGGTGCATTATATCAATTTGCAAAAGGCAACATTTACTGTTGTTGATCCAAATGCTGCTATGCGTTATTCCATGAGTTGGAAAAGTAAAACTATCAAACAAAAAAATCGGTTAGAATCCCAGATTCAGATTTTAGATGGGCAAATAATCCATGGATTAAATAAATATCTCCATTCTATTAAGGGAATGGTTTTATGTGGGGTTAATGAAGTGGGTACGCCCGATCTGATTGTTGATGCAAATCTTTGCATGACCGTTGATCATATAATGAATGAACCGCTTGTTTGCAATTTTAAAACCACCTGGAATTATGATCAAGGAACCTGCCAAATAATTCATAATGATCAGATTTTTACGCTCAAAGAATGTAGTTTTAAAACCGTAAATGGACTATTGCGTGCGCATAGCCTTATTGATTTTGAAATTTCCAAAATGGGGAGTCTTAATCAGATTAATATTCCGGTGTGTGGCAAAGGCTCTGCAACCATTGATGGAGTATTAGGATCTGAGCCTGAACTGAATGTTACCGTTTCACTTTCAGATGTTGGATACGATAAAAGAGTATATCTACCAACCGCATTTCTTGATGGCTCATATAAAAAAGGAATGTGGAAAGGGTGTTTGCAAGGGCAAACAAAAGATCATGGTCCTTTAAAAATAACCGTAAATGGTGATAATAAAAAAATTGCGATTCATGGTTATTGTGATGGATATGATTGTTCTGCATTGCTCGCTAAGACAGATCAGTGGCTGTTGCAACAAGCGCAATTAAAAAATTCAGAGCAAGAAAATATAATCGGTGCTCATACTCAAGGGAATGCGGTTGTTGCACATGCAGAACTGTCTCATGTAAAACCTTTAATTAAAAAATATACCGATTTTGATTTAGAAGCTGATGGGGCGATTGCCTGCACATTATGGTTAGAAAATAAAATAATTTTTGGCGATATAGCATTTAAAAAAGGGTTTATCCGTATTCCCGATACTTTTAATGGTATAACACATGCGCATATTAATGGCTCATTCGATGCTCAGAATAAATTAGTGCATATTAATAACGCTCAGATTGGTTTAAATGAAGGATTGATTTCCTGCAACAATGGTACGCTTAAAATTGCAGCAGATGGAAGTACCGAATCATATTATGCAAATCTGTTAGTTGATCATGCACTCTTTAATGCAATGACGGCTATAGATCTCTATGTTTCAGGCAATGTTATGCTGAACAAAAAATCTTGGCAAACTCCGTTATTGAGTGGGAATATAATTCTTGAGGATTTTCAATTGCGAGAAAATCCACTTTCATCTGCATTTATTGCCAAAATTGCACAAGTTTCAAAACAAAGCGCGCCTACTGATATCCAAATGAATTGTGATCTTTCGATAATAACTAAAAAAGCGATCACCGTTACGACGCCGTGGCTTGAGATAGCAGCACGTGCACGAGTTCGAGTAACCAATAACTTTGCCAAACCGTACATTGAAGGTTCGATTATAGTGGATAATGGCATTATGCATTTGCCGTATAGGCCGCTCATGATTTGCCGCGGTATGGTTACTTTTAATCCTGAGCAGATAGATAATCCGTTTATCGAACTGGTTGCAAAAAATACGATAAAGCATCATGACGTGAGTATGCAAATTGCCGGACCATTACAAAGTTTAAATATTGCACTTTTATCAAATCCGGTATTAACCGAAGCTCAAATTATTTCCTTATTATTAACCGGCTCAGCTTACGGATCTTTAGGGATTATTGTTCCCTCATTAGCGCTCTATAGTATTAAAAATCTACTGTTTGATATTGAACAATCGCCGATTAAAGTTTCAGGACGCGCCCAAGAATGGCTTGCCCCGTTGCGATCGGTATATTTTGTGCCGCTCTTTGATGATCAGCGCGCACGCGGTGGATTGCGTGGAGCATTTGAAATAGAAGTAACCGATCGCATACATGCATTAATTCAAAAAAACTTTACCTTGACCGAGGACACGCGTTTTGAGCTGGAGTACATGCTCTCGGACGATATGAGCATCCGGGCAGTGCGGGACGAGCGCAGGGACGTGAACGGGCAGGTTGAAATGCGTTGGAAGTTTTAATATTTGAACCTAATGCAAAGGTTTTATTACCTTGATTAGTGGCAAGTGTCACTTCATCAATAATAAATTGTTCAGATGCAGCATTAAACCGTTGCACGAGATGCTCTACTTTTTCTTGTAATTTTTGTCCCAAATATTCTGGATAAACATCATCTTTATCATAAATCCAACCGATCGTAACATGAGCATTAAAAGGTAGTCTTCGCGGACTTGCTATCGGATGATTACTGAGTGTTTCATCAAGATTATTAATAAACTTCACAAGTTTAGGAGTGACTGCAATTTTAACAATAAAAATAATAAAATTTTTATAATCAATTCCCCGATATGTTCTTGGATTTTTGCCACGCAATAACTCGATCTCCAGGTTATTAAAACTATGATTGAGATTAATTGGAGCAGTGTTATTCATGAGCTCTTTTAAATCTGGTTCTAAAGCATGATCGGCAGCCTTAAGTTGCGTTAAAGACATTTTATCTTTAGAAACATAGGAAAGAGAA
>CAYSAX010000125.1:0-3492 GCA_964429045.1 uncultured Pseudomonadota bacterium | reverse complement strand
AGTATCAATAGCCCCAACTCACACGCGCGCATTTGGCATCATTCGTATAACGGTTTTTACATTACTCATTTTTTTAATCGGAAAACCGCAGATGGTTGATCATCGCTCGAGTGTATTACTTGATGGCATTGATATCATGATGGTGCTTGATGTTTCAGGCAGCATGCAGTTTCCTGATTATGATAAAAAAAGTAGATTGCAGGTTGCAAAAGAAGAGGCATTGGCATTTATTGATAAACGTACGAATGACTCCATTGGATTAGTAATTTTTGGTAACGATGCGCTCTCACGCGTACCATTAACACTCGATAAAAAAATTATTCACGATCTGATTAGCTCATTAGAAATCGGCATTATCAACCATCAAGGTACCGTTCTTTCTACGGCCATTATCACTGCAGCAAATCGCCTCAAAAAATCTGATGCCAAAAGTAAAATTATGATTGTGCTCACTGACGGCGAACCAACTCCCAACGATGCAAGCCCCGATACGGCCATAAAAATTGCACAACAGATGGGAATCAAAATATATACAATCGGCATTGGTAATGAAGAAGAATTTTTTATGGATCCATTTTATGGTCTTATTCAGAAACCCAAAATAAATAAAGGTTTATTAACCAAAATTGCACATGAAACGGGTGGTAAATTTTTCCTAGCCACCAATACCCAAGATATGCGAGAAATTTATAAAACAATCGATTCTTTAGAAAAAACAAGCCATGAAACATCGATGTATAATCATTATTATGATATTTTTGTTCCGTTTATATGGATTATCATCCTGCTATTATTGATTGAACTCCTCTTATCAACAACTATTTGGTTTGGACTTTAATATGAATTTTTTAGGAATTACCTTTAAAGCACCTCACAATAGTATCTATTTTGGCATATGGACCATTGCGTTAGTATTTCTTGCCTATCGATTATTTAGATCACATCGATTATTTGTGCTATTGGGCAAATCTGTTCAAGGAAAAGTATTTTTAAAACATGCTTCTTTTGCACGCACTATTATTAAATGCTTTCTATGGTCAGCAGCACTTTTTTGTATCATCGCAACACTCATGCACCCTGGTTGGAATAAACAAGAAGAAACAGTGGTGCAAGAAGGTCGCGATCTATTTATTGCATTTGATATTTCTGCCAGTATGCTTGCCACAGATCTGTCTCCCAATCGCTTAGAGTTTGCAAAATCTAAAATCCGCAATTTAGTTAATGCACTTCCTTCCGAGCGCATTGGGCTTATCTTGTTTTCCGGATCAAGCTTTATTCAATGCCCCTTAACCCGTGATCGAAATGCATTTTTTATGTATCTCAATCAAGTTGATAATTCAACCATCGCTTCTGGATCAACTGCATTAGATACTGCTATCGAACAAGCATTGGCCGCCTTCAACCAAATTGGAAGTCAAAAAAACAAACTGCTCGTTATTTTTACCGATGGCGAAGATTTTTCACACAACCTTTCATCATTGAAACAAAAAGCGCAAGAACAAAACCTTACTATTTTTACTCTTGGCGTTGGAACTGCAATCGGCTCACCTATTCCTTTACTAGATCAATATGGAAAACAAGCTGGTCATTTAAAAGATAAGCAAGGAAACATCATTATTACTCATCTAAATGATGATCTATTACAAAATTTAGCACACGATTTAGGCGGTATTTATTTACATGCCAGTTCTGATAATACTGATGTTAATCAATTAGTATCACTAGTAATGCAACGAGAAAAAGAAAAAAGAGAAGAAAAAACGTTTGGACAACTGCAGGAACAGTATCCCTACTTTTTATTAGTTAGTCTTGTTTTGTTACTTATTGAGTGGCTCTTATGAACTATCTATTATTACTTATATTATTTCATGGAAGCTGTATTCACGCTTTTTTCAATTATGATCGTGCCATTGTTCAAGGACAAAAAAATAATTGGAGCAAATCTGCAGATCTTCTAAAACATGAACTCGTGCAGCAACCAGACAATCCTGAACTACTTTATGATTTAGGAGTCAGTTCATATAAAAATGGTGACCATGAACATGCTCTTTCTTATTTTTCAAAGGCTGCTCAATCTTCCAAAGCATCAAAGCAGCTCCAAGAACAAGCATTATTTAATGCCGGCAATACGCACGTAGCTCTTAAACAATTGCAAGAAGCATTACAATCATTTGAGCAAGTAGTAAAACTCAATCCAAATAATGCCAAAGCGGCACATAATAAAGAAATTGTTAAAAAAATGTTGGAAGAACAAAAACAACAGCAGCAGGATCAGGATAAAAAAAATAACGAAGATAAAAAAGGCAAAAAACAAGAGCAGCAAAAAAAAGATCAATCCGATAAAGATCCTGATAACAAAGAACAGAACGAACAAAACAATAAAGAACAAAAAGAAAACGAAAAATCAGAACCAGATACAAAAAATGATCAATCCAAAGATCAAAAAAAATCTGAAGAACAGCAAAAAAGTGATTCTTCTCAAAAGACAGAACAAGACAAAGAAAAACAACAAAGTAACGCATCTGATAAAAAGTCTCAAGAGCAACAAAAACAAGAATCAAAAAAAGGAACTGCTGATCAGCATTTAACCCCCGCAATGGCTGGCATGCTTGATGAACGAGAAAAAAAGGATGCTCAGCTTAACAAACAATTAATGAGAGCTATGGCAGGATCACGCACAGGAGGAGCAGATCACGATGAACATTATTGGTAAACTATTATTTGTCATGTTTTCAATCAGTTCGTTAGTATATCCGGTATCACTTGATCTAAAAATCACAAGCATGGATGGCGGCATATTAAAAGAAGCGGGAGCAGGCCAACCATTTATGGCGTATGTAACCGTACAAGATGCGCAAAACGTTTCCAATCGTCCTAACTTGCAACATCCGCTTAATATTCAAGTGCGTGCCAATGGCTATCAGATGAACATGATCAATGGTGCAACTACCATTGTATATCAATTTCAGATGCGCATCGATACCCCTGGCACCTATACCATTGGACCTGCAACACTCGTTCATGAATCTCAAACAATGCAATCAAATGCCATTTCTCTCAACGTGACACAAGAACAAAAAGTTGATCAGATTAAAAAGGCATCCGCAACTACTTCCAGTAATTTTTTTCGCTTGACTGCTGATAAACAACGCGCATATGTGGGCGAAAAAATTACCTGCATGCTCACCTTTTATACTAATGACACGAATGTCTCCCTTCAGGCGATTCATGACCCTGATCAATTAGAAAAAACCGGTTTTAAATGTAAACCAAAATCTGAACCGATTAATGGCGTTACCACCATAGAAGGAAAAGAATACCGCTACGCACAATGGCAATTTGAAACATACGCACAAACTTCTGGCAGCCTCGTTTTACCGGCATTTAGCGTTGATTTTGTAAGTCAAACCAGTCGTGGTATGTTTGCAATGTTGTTTGCACATCATGATATTAAACGCCTGTATTCAAACACAATAAATCTTTCAATTGATC